>NZ_JBELDZ010000036.1:0-11683 GCF_042094015.1 Aurantibacter sp.
GGAGTACGTACTTTTATTTCTGGTATTACTAGTTGTACTTTTAGGATTGTATGCAGGTTTTAGAATAATTAAATGGAGTTTAAGTACTAAAAGAAGAAGATTTTTTAGTTTGTTAATACTTTGTTTTACTGTATTAGCAACGCTTATTAATAAAATATTTTTTCAAAAAATGGAATTTATACCATCAAAAGTATATCCTAATTTATTTTTAATTAAACATCCTGTAAAAGATACTATTGCATTGCGTTTGGCAATTAAAAATAAAATCTTAAAAGAAATTAAAGATCCATTTGTAAGCAATAATGATGCTTTTAAATTTAGAAGCACTAAAATAAATAAGAATACTATAGATTACACCATACGTTTTTATAAACACACAACTGCTTGGGGATTTAATAATGGAACAAAACATTTTATAGATAATAAAGAAGATCCTGGTGGATTTAGCAGTGAAACGTTAAGTAATTACGATGCGTTTCAGCTTGCCTATTTTAATGTGTCCAATTGTAAAACAGATAGTTTAAAATATAGAGGAGAATTAATCTTTTTTCAAAAGGGAAGAGAAGTTAAGCGAGATACCATTATTAATTTATGTCCTAAATAATAACGTATAATGAAAGTTTTAAAACGAATTTTAAATTATCTTTTTTGGACAATAATAGCTGTGCTTTGTGCTTTTGCTTACTTACTTGTTATATTAGGATTGCCTCTAGAAGAAACAAGTTGGTTTAATAAACTATTTAACTTTCTTTATAATCTTGCCTTTGTTTATATTGGCTTGCCTCTTGGTGGTTTTGTAACATTATTATATATTCTGTTAGACGTATTTTATTTAAGAAAAAAGTTACAAAGTAATTTTAAATCGGCTTTTGTAAGATTGTTTGCTATGTTAGGAATCACTTGTGGTTTAGGCGTAATTCATTATTTTTTAGAAAAAGTAATTGATGTAATTTAAAAGAAAATAAGTATGAAGTATATATTGTTTTTTTTAGTATTTAGTTTTTTTTCTTGTAACACTAAAAAGGGGCAAGAGGTAAATTCTACTAAAAATAGTATAAAGTCCAAAACGGATATTCTAAAGACAAGGATTGACTCTATAAAACCTAAAGAAATTAAGTCTTTGGTTTTAGCAACAATAGATAGTTTTTCTATTGAAGAAATCAAACATTTTTCAGAATCTAAATCAAACATATTTAATTATTATCTAATAGAAAACCAAGATGAAGTAGAAATCTGGTCAGAAAAAATGTTTGGTAGATGTTGTACGGAAGCCGATTTGTTATATTCAAATCTGTTAAGTTTTAATATTTCAGCAAATATAGAAAATGCTAAATATCCAATTAAGAATTTATCAGATGCCAGTTATCTAAAAACCTATGCGTTTAAAGAGACGGATACTTTAGATATTTATTTAAAATTAGATAAAAATGAAGATCATTTTTATCATACAGAACATACATTAGATGAGGTGTTAAAATCTACAGATACTATTCTTAATCCATTTAGATTAAGTTTGGTTAATGGTTACGTGAAATCCGAAAAAACATTTACAGAAAATGGAAGAGTAAAAACTATTAATGTTTTTATGGATAATGTATTTATTAATACAGTTAAATTGTTGGATACGCCATTAATACAAGAATTTAAAGTAAATGCTGTTTTTACTAAAGACAGTAGTGTTAAGTTGGTTCCTGTAAGTTATTATAAAGGTTCTAAATACACAGACGTTTGTATATCAGAAATCCAAAGTAGCCTAACCCATATAACACATCCAAGTCTAAATAAAAAGTATAAAATTAATACCTTGTTTAACTATAAGTTGTCTCAAAGGGAAAACTAATAATCTTAAAGTAACGTTAATGAAATACATAATAATCCTAACATTTTTTGTGGTGTCATCATGTGATTTTTCAACACCTAAAAAAGTAGAAGAAAACAAATGGCCTGTTTTAGAAGTTAAAGAAAATAATATAGAAGAAGCAGCTTCTGATGATTCCAATCCCATTGTATTTAACCTTTTGGAAACTGTTTTAACAAACTTAAATTTAGAAAAGGAAGATTGTAAACTTAGTTTGGTGGCACAAAAATTAAATCCAATAAATCCAGCTGAAACAATTATAGTTATTCCAGAGATTGTTGAGGAAGCCGAACATTATTTTAGACTTAATAGTTATGTTTTAATAGTAGAAACTTTAACCGGAAAAATTTTAAATCAATTGTTCGAAACTACTAAAACCAATGGTTTGGAGTCAGATGCTCTTGTGTTAACCGATATTAAAATAGATACGGCTCCATATTTAGTTGCTGCATCTACAAGAGCATTTGGTGTTAGAGTTAGTTTTGTAGGAAGCTCAAGAGCAAACCCTTATGATAATGAAAAGCTATCACTTTATCTTAAAACAAAAGATAATGGGTTGCAAAAAATATTAAATAATTACGAGACGATGTATTATGGTGGCGAATGGGACACAGATTGTTTAGGTACCTTTGTATTACAAAACAAAGTCCTTATTATGACTGAAGAATATTCAAACAATTTTCTTAATATTCTGGTAAGCACAAAGGTAACAGAAACGGAAAATTATTTAGACGAAAATAATAACTGCCAATCTAAAGATGTTTTAACCAATTCAAAGTCTGTTTTAAAATATAATGGAGCAGAATATTTATTAGAAGATAATTAATCCAATAATAAACAAATCGAAATAACATTACTGCTTAAGTTTAGATTGCTTTTTGTCTTAATATAAGTTGTTAAGCTTAACAATAAATTATTGTTATACCTATATGATAACTTTTAATAATTCAATTGTAAGTTTTTACTTAAAAAAGCTACTTTTGTAGTATACAATCTAATTAATATGTCAGATACAATAGAAAGAGTAAAGTGCCTAATTATAGGTTCTGGTCCTGCTGGTTATACAGCAGCAATATACGCGGCAAGAGCAAATATGAGACCTGTTTTATATCAAGGAACACAACCTGGAGGACAATTAACAACAACTAACGAAGTTGAGAATTTCCCAGGTTATCCAGATGGTGTAACTGGTCCAGAAATGATGATGCAGTTAGAAAGTCAAGCCAAACGTTTTGAAACAGATGTAAGAAATGGTTGGATTACTAAAGTTGATTTCTCTGGAGATATTCATAAGGTTTGGGTAAACGAAGAAAAAGAGATTCATGCGGATACGGTAATTATTTCTACAGGAGCAAGTGCTAAATATTTAGGATTAGATTCTGAACAAAAATATTTAAAACTTGGTGGTGGAGTTTCTGCTTGTGCAGTTTGCGACGGGTTTTTCTATAGAAATCAAGAAGTTGTAATTGTTGGAGCAGGAGATAGTGCTTGTGAAGAGGCTCATTATTTATCTAAATTGTGCAAAAAGGTAACAATGTTAGTAAGGAGAGACGAGTTTAGAGCTTCTAAAATAATGGCTGCTCGTGTTCAAAGCACAGAAAATATAACTATTTTATTTAATACAGAAACCGATGAGGTTTTAGGAGATGGACAAGTCGTTACTGGTGTTAGAGTTAAAAATAACCAAACACAAGAAACACAAGAAATTCCTGCGACAGGATTTTTTGTAGCTATTGGACACAAACCTAATACAGATATTTTTAAAGGATTTATTCATTTAGATGAAACAGGTTACATTAAATACGAGCAACCTGGAACATCAAAAACAAATGTGTCTGGTGTTTTTGTAAGTGGAGATGCAGCAGATCACGTTTACAGACAAGCTATTACAGCTGCAGGAACTGGTTGTATGGCAGCATTAGATGCAGAACGTTATTTAGCAGCTAAAGATGCTACTTTTGAGGTGTCTACTTCTAATTATAATTAGAATAAGTTTATTATAATAAAAAGCCTCGAAAACATATGTTTTCGAGGCTTTTTTAGTGGTCTTTATTTTAAAACAAGTCTAGCTTGTTACTTAATCATCTCGTAACTGCGTTTAACAAAATCACTTAATTCTTTTCCTTTAAGTAGACCTTGACTTAAACGAGCTAAGTCTAAACCTTGAGTAATTAAACGATTTTGTGCGTCTTTATCAGTATTGTTTAGAATTTCGCCAACTAACTCAGAATTTGTATTTACAATTAAGTTATACATTTCTGGCATATTACCCATTCCAAACATTCCTCCGCCGCCACCAGAAGCTTGCATTTCTTTCATTCTACGCATAAATTCAGGTTGTGTTACCATAAAAGGCGTAGCGTTACTATCCATAGCTTCTAATTGAACCATAAATTTTTCTTGTGGAATAGCTGCTTTTAAAACTTCTTCTAAAGCTTTGGTTTGAGCTTCGTCTAATTTAGAAATTGTTGTTTCTTCTTTAGCAATTATTTTATCAATATGATCTGCATCAACTCTTGCAAACGTAATATTTTCTTTAGTAGATTCTAATTTTTGCATTAAATGCGAAATAATTGGAGAATCTAATAATAAAACTTCGTAACCTTTGTCTTTAGCAGCTTCAATATAAGTATGTTGTGTATCTTTATTACTTGCATAAAGCACTACAGTTTTTCCGTCTTTATCAGTCTGATTGTCTTTAATTTTAGCGATTAATTCTTCGTATGTAAAATAAGTGTCATCAACTGTTGGGTATAATGCGAAAGCTTCTGCTTTTCCGAAGAACTTCTCATCAGATAACATTCCGTATTCAATTACAATCTTAATATCGTTCCATTTAGCTTCAAAATCTTCACGATTAGTATTGAATAACGATTTTAATTTGTCTGCTACTTTTTTAGAAATGTAAGACGATATCTTTTTTACTGCACCATCGGCCTGTAAGTAAGAACGTGATACGTTTAATGGAATATCTGGAGAATCAATCACTCCACGAAGCATTGTTAAAAATTCTGGAACAATACCTTCAACATTATCTGTAACAAATACTTGATTTTGGTACAATTGAATTTTATCCTTTTGCATATTCATGTCGTTAGACATCTTAGGGAAATATAAAATCCCAGTAAGATTAAACGGATAATCTACATTTAAATGAATATTAAAAAGTGGCTCTTCAAATTGTGTAGGATATAACTCACGGTAAAAATTAGTGTAATCTTCGCCTTCTAATTCACTAGGTTGCTTAGTCCAAGCTGGATTAGGGTTGTTTATAATATTGTCAACCGTAATTTTACGTTGAGGTTCTTTGGTTTCCTTTCCGTCTTTATCTGTAATAGTTGCAGGTTCGTGCTCTGGATCGTTAATTTCCTTAGTTCCAAATTTAATTGAAACTGGCATAAACTTATTGTACTTAGTTAAAAGCTCAGTGATTTTAGCGTCTTCTAAAAACTCTACAGAATCCTCAGCAATATGTAAAATAATTTCTGTTCCACGAGTCGTTTTGTCAGATTCTACTAAAGTAAATTCAGGAGAACCATCGCAAGTCCAATGTGCACCAACAGTATTTTCTTTATGAGATTTTGTAAGGATTTCTACTTTTTCTGCAACCATAAACGCAGAGTAGAATCCAAGACCAAAATGACCAATAATTCCAGAATCTTTAGCAGAATCTTTATACTTGTCTAAAAACTCTTCGGCTCCAGAAAAAGCCACTTGGTTAATGTATTTTTCAACTTCATCAGCTGTCATACCAAGACCTTGATCTATAATATGAAGTTTTTTACCAGCTTTATCTACTTTAATTTCAATAACTGGGTTACCGTATTCAGCTTTACTCTCGCCAATAGTAGTTAAATGCTTTAGTTTTAAAGTTGCGTCTGTACCATTACTAATTAATTCACGTAAAAATATTTCGTGATCAGAGTAAAGGAATTTTTTAATTAATGGGAAAATGTTTTCTACTGAAACATTAATTTTTCCTGCTGCCATAGTTTGCTTTATTTTCATTCCTGCGTAGGCAGGAATCTGTTTGTTGTTGAACTTAATTTTTGAATTGAAATCAAATCACGTTACAAAACCTGATCGATAACCTTAACACTAATAGGCAACAAAAATGCCATTTGATAAAAAGTGACAAAGTGACATTTTTTGTTATGAAAAAATAAGAGATCAGGTTTATTAAATTTATCTACCATAGAAAATGTTAATTAAAAAGTATTAAAATTATAAATTTTGTAATTTAGCTTTGTTAAACCAATAGTTAGGTTTCTGTATTTAAAGAAATCAAAAAATATAATTTATGTACAACTCAAAAATAATAGGTTTAGGTAAATATGTTCCAGATAATGTGGTAACAAATGCTGATTTATCTACACTTATGGATACCAACGACGAATGGATTACCGAAAGAACAGGTATAAAAGAACGTAGATGGGTAAAAGATGGCAGTGGAGATACAACTGCTACAATGGGAACAAAAGCAGCAAAACAAGCAATAGAACGTGCGGGAATAGATAAAAACGATATAGATTTTATCATTTTTGCAACCTTAAGTCCAGATATGTATTTTCCTGGTCCAGGTGTACAAGTTCAGCACGCTTTAGATATTAAAACTGTTGGCGCTTTAGATGTTAGGAATCAATGTTCTGGTTTTGTGTACGCTATTTCTGTTGCAGATAATTTTATTAAAACAGGAATGTATAAAAATATTCTAGTTATTGGTAGTGAGTTGCACTCGCACGGATTAGATAAAACCACACGTGGAAGAGGTGTTTCTGTTATTTTTGGAGATGGCGCAGGCGCAGCTGTTTTAACTCGCGAAGAAAATAATGATAAAGGGATTTTATCTACGCATTTGCATTCTCAAGGAGAACACGCCGAGGAATTAGTTTTAGTGGCTCCAGGAATGGGAAAACGTTGGGTTAATGATATTTTAGCAGATAATGATCCAAATGATGAAAGTTATTTTCCTCATATGAATGGTCAATTTGTGTTTAAAAATGCAGTAGTTCGTTTTAGTGAAGTGATTATGGAAGGTTTAGCTAAAAACAATTTAGATAAAGAAGCTATAGATATGTTAATTCCGCATCAGGCTAATTTGCGTATAGCACAGTTTATACAAAAGAAGTTTGGTTTAAGTAACGATCAGGTTTTTAATAATATTCAGAAATACGGTAACACAACTGCTGCTTCAATTCCAATAGCTTTATGCGAAGCTTGGGAAGAAAGTAAAATTAAAGAAGGTGATAATGTTGTTTTGGCAGCGTTTGGATCTGGGTTTACTTGGGGAAGTGTTATTATTAAGTGGTAAAAAGTAAAAGTATATAAAATATAAAAACGCCAAATCTGTAAGGATTTGGCGATTTTGTCGATTAACACTTTGTATAATGAAGTATTTGCAGTTTGTTAAGAAGACTAATTCAAACGATCTGTAATAATTTATTAGTTGCGTTATTATTAAGACGCTTGAAAATGAATTTTATTGCGCTGATAATCAGTATTTAACAGCTATTTAACAGTTTTGCTTAATGTTTTCTTAAAAAAATGAAATTATAAAAGTTAATACAATTTAATAATATGGAAAAGAAGACTTTGGTTATTGGCGCATCAATAAACCCAGAACGTTATTCTAATAAGGCAATAAAATCACTTAAAAATAAAAAGATAGAAACTATTGCTTTGGGTTTAAGAAAAGGCGAAGTAGAATCTGTTACTATTGAAACTGAACAATTACTTTTTAAAGAAGTACATACGGTTACTTTGTATCTTAATTCAAAACGACAGGAAGATCATTATGAATACATTATCTCTCTAAATCCAAAACGTGTTATTTTTAATCCAGGAACAGAGAACCCAGAATTCTATAAGCTATTAGAAAAGAATAATATTGAAACAGAAATTGCTTGCACTTTAGTCTTGTTAGCTACAAATCAATATTAAATAATTTGATAGAATAAAATTATTTGTTCTTATTACTTATTATAAATAATCCAATAATAGTAATTAAACCATTTATTGGAAGTAATTCCCAATGAAATAAATAATCTCCAATAACATCTTTAGGTAGCTGAGAAATAAAATATGTTATTCCTATAGATGCCAAACCTACAATCCAAGAAAATTGATCCTTAATTTGTCTTTTAGTTAATATTCCAAAAGCAAATAGTCCTAATAAAGGTCCGTAGGTAAATGTTGCAAACGTAAAAAGGTTAGAAACAACACTTCCATCCAAGGTGTTAAATATTAAAACAACTATAATTAGAACTAAAGAAACACCAATGTGAGTTTTTTTACGAATTGGTTTTTGTAATTCAATAGGTTTATTTTTTATATCTAAAAAATCGATAGAAAATGATGTCGTTAAAGATGTTAACGCAGAATCTGCACTACTGTATGCGGCTGCAATTAGTCCAATAATAAACGTTATAGCAAGTCCAGTTCCTAATTTTTGATTCATTGCTATTTCAGGGAAAAGTAAATCAGTTCGTTCTTTTCCATCTAATGTTGGAATGCTAATACCTAGTTGTTCAGAATAGATAAATAGTAATGCACCCAAAGTTAAAAACACTAAGTTTACTATAACTAAAAGGAAAGACATAGATAACATATTTTTCTTGGCTTCCTTTGTATTCTTGCAAGCTAAGTTTTTCTGCATCATATCTTGATCTAGTCCAGTCATTGCAATTGTAATGAAAGCGCCACCAATAAAATATTTCCAGAAATAAATTTTACTATTAAAATCTTCAAAAAAGAAAATTTTAGATTTTTCCTTAAAGCTTATATCATTTATAATGTCTGAGAATCCGCCATCTAATTTTTGAACTATTAGAACTATTGAGACAATAACACAAGTTAGCATAGCTAATGTTTGTAATGTGTCTGTCCAAATAATTGTTTTGATTCCACCTTTGTTTGTATAAAGCCAAATCATAGAAATGGATATTACTACAGTTAGCCAAAAAGGAACACCAATACTTTCAAAAACAATGTATTGCATTGCTAGAGCAACTAAAAAGAGTCTAAAAGCTGCGCCAGTAACACGAGATAGTAAGAAGAAAAACGCACCGGTTTTATATGTTTTTGTGCCAAAACGCTCTTCTAAATATTCGTAAATAGAAGTTACATTCATTTTATAATATAATGGTAGTAATACAAAAGCGACAATTAAATAACCTACAAAAAAACCAAAAACACCTTGCATATAAGCAAATTGTTGTCCTTTAATTAATCCAGGAACAGATATAAAAGTAACACCAGAAAGCGATGCGCCAATCATTCCAAAAGCAACTAAATACCAAGGTGCGGATTTGTTGGCTTTAAAAAAAGCAGCGTTAGAGTCTTCTTTTCCTGTTAGGTAAGAAATAATAATTAATACAATAAAGTATGTGGCAATTAAACCTATAATTTGAGTTGGTGTCATAAATTTAAAATCTTTCTAAGTGGAAAAATACAAATAACTTCTAATTTTAAAGCATAAAATCACTTTAAGGATTCTAAATTAGTGAAATTGCAGACTAAGTATTAATTTCGCTACTATGGAATTTTCTTCAAAATTATTACAAAACGCAGTTAATGAGGTGTCTCAATTACCAGGAATTGGTAAGCGTACAGCTTTGCGTTTAGTATTGCATATGTTGCGCCAGCCAAAAGAGCAAACAACAGAATTAACAACTGCTTTAAACGTAATGCGTAATGATTTAATGTTTTGCAATTCTTGCCATAATATTAGCGATGTTGCTGTTTGCGAAATTTGCTCAAGTCATAAAAGAACAAAAGATATTATTTGTGTGGTTGAAGATATTCGCGATGTAATGGCAATAGAAAGTACAAGTAGTTTCAAAGGGTTGTATCATGTTTTAGGCGGAAAAATTTCTCCTATGGATGGAGTTGGTCCACACGATTTAAATATTGTGTCTTTAGTGGAAAAGGTAAAAACAGGACAAGTAAAAGAATTGATTTTTGCTTTAAGTCCAACTATGGAAGGAGATACTACAAATTTCTATATTTTTAAACAAATTCAATCTTATAACGTTGAAACAAGTACTATTGCAAGAGGAATTTCGGTTGGTGATGAATTAGAATATGCAGATGAAATTACTTTAGGACGAAGTATTTTAAATAGAATTCCGTTTGAAAATTCTCTAAAATCATAATAACTGTATTATGAAACTTTCCGTAATTATTTTAAATTATAATGTTCAGTATTTTTTGCAATTGTGTTTGCAAAGTGTTGAAGCTGCTATTTCTAATATTGATGCAGAAATTATTGTAATAGATAATAATTCTAAAGACGAAAGTCGATTAATGGTAGAAACTCATTTTCCTAATGTTAGATGGATTCAAAATACAGAAAATGTAGGGTTTTCTAAAGCCAATAATCAAGCAGTAAAAGTGGCTAAAGGTGAATATCTTTGTGTTTTAAATCCAGATACAGTTATAGCAGAAGATACGTTTACTAAATTATTAGAATTTGCAGAGACTAAAAATAATTTAGGAATTGTAGGTTGTCAATTAATAGATGGAAAAGGTCAGTATTTACCAGAAAGCAAACGAAATGTTCCAACACCAAAAGTGGCATTAAAAAAGCTTTTGGGTAACTCAGACTCGTATTATGCTAACCATTTAAAAAAAGATGAAATAGGAAAAGTATCTATTTTTGTAGGTGCCTTTATGTTGTTGAAACAAGAAGTTTACAGTAAAGTTGGAGGTTTTGATGAACGTTACTTTATGTATGGTGAAGATATTGATTTATCGTATAAAATTGAAAAAGCAGGATTTAATAATTACTATTTTGGAGAAACCACTATCATTCATTTTAAAGGAGAAAGTACTTTAAAAGATAAGATTTATGCAAAACGCTTTTTTGGAGCAATGCAAATCTTCTATAAATCGCACTTTAAATCTAATGTGTTTACTAATGTTTTGGTGTGGCTTGGAATACAAGTAGCTAAACTAATAAGTAAAAGGCCTAAAGCATTAAATACAGTTGTTAATAATTACATACTTATTTCTAATAAATTAGTGCCAAAACTTCAAATAGCATTAAGAGAGTCTATTTTAGTTTCAAAAGATATTAATGTTTTTAAATCAAGTACAGAATATATTTTAGACGTTAATTATCTTTTTTTTAGTGATGTAATTCGATTGATGCGTAATTCAGAACAACAAAAATCAGTCAGTTTTAAAATATTACCTAAAAAATCTAACTTTATTTTAGGAAGTCAAAATTCCGAGAATAGAGGTGAAATACTTCATTTTTAAAAAGAAATAAATGTAAATTAATATAGATGATGTAATTTAATCACTATTTTTTTATTAATTTTACAAACTTTAATACCAAAACACAGTCTAAATTAGTAATATGGCAAGATTTGAACTTAAGTTACCAAAAATGGGAGAAAGCGTTGCAGAAGCAACAATTACTTCATGGTTAAAAGAAGTTGGAGATACAATTGAAGCAGATGAGGCAGTTTTAGAGATTGCCACAGATAAAGTAGATAGTGAAGTTCCAAGTGAAGTAGATGGTGTTTTAGTAGAACGTCTATTTGAAGTAGATGATGTAGTTCAAGTTGGAGATACTATTGCAGTAATTGAAACTGAAGGTGGAGATGTTGCAGTAACAGCAGTAGTTAAAGATGCTGCGCCACAACCTGAAGCTGTAAAAGTAGTTGAGGAAGCTATTGAAACAGCTAAAGAAACTGTAGCTATAGAAAATTCTGAAGATCGTTTTTATTCGCCATTAGTAAAAAACATGGCTAAAGAAGAAGGCGTTTCTCAAACAGAATTAGATGCTATAAATGGTACAGGAAAAGATGGTCGTGTTAC
>NZ_JBELDZ010000036.1:11783-25581 GCF_042094015.1 Aurantibacter sp.
GCATCATATGGTAGAATCTGTGCAAACAAGTGCACATGTTCAGAGTTTTATAGAAGTAGATGTTACAAATGTTTGGAACTGGCGTAAAAAAGTTAAATCTGACTTTGGTAAACGTGAAGGCGAAAATTTAACTTTTACACCAATATTTATGGAAGCTATTGCAAGAGCATTACGCGAGCATCCAATGATGAATATTTCTTTAAATGGCGATACTATTGTTAAAAAGAAAAATATTAACCTTGGTATGGCTGCAGCTTTACCAGATGGAAACTTAATTGTTCCTGTAATCAAAAATGCAGACCAATTAAACTTGGTTGGTATGACTAAAGCGGTTAACGATTTAGCAAAACGCGCAAGAGAGAATAAATTAAAACCAGACGATATTCAAGGAGGAACTTATACAGTAACTAACGTTGGAACGTTTGGAAGTATTATGGGAACACCAATTATTAATCAACCACAAGTAGGGATTTTAGCTTTAGGTACTATACGTAAAATGCCAGCAGTTATAGAAACTCCAGATGGCGATTTTATTGGAATTCGTTATAAGATGTTCTTGTCACATTCTTACGATCATCGTGTTGTAAATGGGGCTTTAGGCGGACAGTTTGTAAAAACAGTTAAAGAATATTTAGAAGCTTGGGATGTAAATAGAGAAATTTAAGCAAACCCATTTAAAATTTATATAAAAAAAGCTCAACTTTGGTTGGGCTTTTTTTTGTAGAATTTATTTTGATTCATAGTCTTTTAATAAAAAAGTGAATCAGTATCTTTGTTAAAATTATAAACTACTTTATGCAACTACAGCTTACAAAACCAATGTGTTTCTTCGATTTGGAGACTACAGGAATTAGTATTACTAAAGATAGAATTGTAGAGATTTCAATTTTAAAAGTATTTCCAAATGGTAAGGAAGAACGCCATACATGGAAAGTTAATCCTGAAATGCCTATTCCAGCAGAAACAACTGCAATTCATGGAATAAGTGATGAAGATGTAAAAAATGCTCCAACGTTTAAGCAATTAAGTAAAGAGGTTCATGCATTAATAAAAGATTCGGATTTAGCAGGTTTTAACTCTAATAGATTTGATATTCCTTTATTGGCAGAAGAGATGCTTCGTGTTGACTTAGATTTTGATATGAAATCTCGTGTAGCAGTAGACGTGCAAACCATTTTTCATAAAAAAGAACAACGCACGTTAAGTGCAGCTTATAAATTTTATTGCGATCAAACTCTAGAAAATGCACATAGTGCTGAAGCAGACACATTTGCAACTTATGAAATTTTAAAGGCACAATTAGATAGATATCCCGATTTAGAAAATGACTCCAAGTTCTTAGCAGAATTTAGTTCTAGGAAACAATTTGCAGATTTTGCAGGTTTTATAGCTTTTAATAAAGAAGGGTTAGAGTGTTTTAGTTTTGGAAAACACAAGGGTAAATTAGTAACAGATGTTCTAGAAAAAGAACCTGGTTATTTTGGTTGGTTGCTTAATGCAGATTTCCCATTATATACTAAAAAGGTTTTAACAGCTATTAAGTTGAAGTCTTTTAATAATAAATTTTAAAAGTAAATTAAAGATATATCTCATATCAAATAGTTTTAATTAGAATAATATGAAATTAATCTGCATTGGTAGAAACTACACAGACCATATTAAAGAGTTGAATAACGAAAAACCAATAGATCCGGTTATTTTTATAAAACCAGATACAGCTATTTTGTTAAAGAAACAACCTTTTTTTATACCAGATTTTTCAGATGATGTACATCATGAAGTTGAGGTTTTGGTTAAGATTAATAAGGTTGGAAAACATATTGATAAAAAATTCGCTCATAAATATTATAACGATATTAGTGTTGGAATAGATTTTACGGCACGAGATGTGCAACAACAATTAAAAGAAAAAGGATTGCCTTGGGAAAAAGCAAAATCTTTTGATGGTGCAGCTGTAATTGGTAATTGGTTGCCAAAATCAGATTTTAAAAATGTGGATGATTTAAATTTTAGTTTAAAAAAAAATGATGAGCTTGTTCAAAACGGAAAAACGAGTCATATGTTGTATAAAATAGATGAGATCATCGAATATGTGTCAAAATATTTTACTTTAAAAATTGGAGACATTATATTTACCGGAACACCAGCAGGAGTTTCTAAAGTTTATCCTAACGACAGGTTGGTTGGCTTTTTAGAAGACAAACAATTATTTTCAATTAACGTAAAGTAAAATGGCAAACAATTATAATTTAGAGAAAGTTAATGCAATTGCAGAAGACGATAAGGAGTTTGTTGCTGTATTAGTTCAGACATTATTAGATGAGTTGCCTGAAGATGTTACAATGTTACAACAAGCAGTAGAAGCTGTAGATTATGAGCAAACTTATCAAGTGGCCCATAAAATGAAACCTACTATCGAATTATTTGGTTTAAAGCATTACGATACTTTAATTGAAATTCAAAACTGGGGGAAATTTAGTCAAAAAGATAAGACTATAGATTCACAACTAGAAGTATTTGTACATAGTGTAAATAAAGCATTGTCAGAAATAAAAAACGATTTTAATTTATAATGCAAGCAGAAATAATTACTATTGGAGATGAAATTCTAATTGGTCAAATTGTGGATACTAATTCTGCATTTATTGGGAAAGAATTAAACAAGATAGGTGTTTCGGTTTATCAAATTACTTCAGTTCAAGACGATAAAGAACATATTTTAAAAGCTTTTACAGCTGCAGAATTTAATGCAGATATTGTTATAGTTACTGGCGGATTAGGTCCTACAAAAGACGACATAACAAAACACACTTTAGCAGAATACTTTAATGATACTTTGGTACAGGACGATACGGTTTTAGCACACGTAGAAGATTTGTTTGCTAAATATGTAAATACACCAATTTCTGACTTAAATAGAAAACAAGCTTTGGTGCCTTCAAAATGTAAAGTTTTACAAAATGAGTTTGGTACAGCGCCAGGAATGTGGATTGAAAAAGGAGATAAAGTATTTATTTCTTTACCAGGTGTTCCTTTTGAAATGAAAGGCTTGATAACTAATCAAGTACTTCCAAAACTTCAAGAAAAATACAAACGTCCATTTATTTTGCATAAAACCATACTTACAAACGGTTTAGGAGAAAGTGCTTTAGCATTGCGAATAGAGGCTTGGGAAAATAATTTACCAGAAGAATTAAAATTGGCTTATTTACCTAGTCTTGGAAAAGTAAGACTAAGATTGTCTATAAAAGGATTTAACAAAGAGACTATTGAAAATATAGTAGCAAGAGAAGTTGAAAAAGTATTACCACTTATAGAAGATGTTTTTTCTGGGTTTGAGGATAATAATAACAGTATAGAGCAAATTGTGGCTCAAAAATTAACAAAAGAAAATTTTACAATTGCTTTTGCAGAAAGTTGTACTGGAGGAAAACTAACAGAAGTTTTTACAAAACGTCAAGGTGCATCTAATTATCTAAAAGGCAGTTTGGTATGTTACGCAACACAATCAAAAATAGATTTATTAGGTGTTTTTGAAGAAACTATTAATAAATATTCAGTTGTTAGTGAGCAAGTTGCTATTGAGATGGCAGAGCAAGTTAGGCAAAAGTTTAATTCTGATATTGGAGTTTCTACAACAGGAAATGCAGGTCCAGAAAAAGGAGATTCTGATGTAGAAGTTGGAACTGTTTGTATTGCAATATCAACAAAAAAAGAAATAAAGAGTTATACTTTTTATATGGGAAATCACAGAGAAAAGGTAATAAATAAGTCGGTAAACAAGGTGTTGGAGTTGCTGCAAAAAGAAATTTTAATAAATTAATATAATAATAGGTTGTTATAATGTAATTAATCCATATATTTGCACCTCGAAATTAATCACATTTAAAGTTATATATAATGTCAAGAGTTTGTGAACTTACAGGAAAGAAGGCAATGGTTGGAAACAACGTGTCTCACGCAATGAATAAAACGAAACGTAGATTTAATGTGAATTTAATCAAAAAACGTTTGTTTCTTCCTGAAGAAGATAAGTGGATAACTTTAAAGCTTTCTACATCTGCTTTAAAGACAATCAATAGAATAGGAATTACAGCAGCTATTAAAGAAGCTAAATCTAAAGGTTTCTTAAAATAATAGTCTACTACATTTAAAGCATATTAAAGATGGCAAGAAAAGGAAATAGAGTACAGGTTATATTAGAATGTACAGAGCATAAAGAGTCAGGGAAGCCAGGAACTTCTCGTTACATTACAACAAAAAACAAAAAAAACACGCCAGATAGAATGGAGATTAAGAAATTTAACTCTATCCTTAAGCGTATGACAGTTCATAAAGAAATTAAGTAATTCGTTATTACTCACGTAATAATGGCCTAAAAAATATTAGTCATGGCAAAGAAAACCGTAGCATCTTTACAGACATCGTCTAAAAGATTATCAAAAGCAATTAAAATGGTGAAATCTCCAAAAACTGGAGCTTACATGTTTGTTGAATCAATTATGGCACCAGAATTTGTTAAAGATTTCTTTGCAAAGAAATAATTAACAAGTTTAATCAATAAAATACAATTGCTGCTTTCTTAATAGGAAGCAGCTTTTTGTTTTTAAAATATCTTTTACTGACAATATTACTTTTATAATTTTTTGGTTTAATATTTGTTTCTTCAAATGTTAAAAGTGTACATCTAAAAAGGTGTCTTTTAAATGTGATTACAATATGAGTTTTTTTAAAAAAATATTTTCTTCAGAAAAAAAGGAAACTTTAGACAAAGGTTTGGAGAAAACGAAGTCGTCTTTCTTTGGGAAATTAAGTAAAGCAGTTGCTGGAAAATCTAAAGTAGATGATGAAGTTTTAGACAACTTAGAAGAAGTTCTAGTTTCTAGTGATGTAGGAGTTAATACAACACTTAAAATTATTGAAGGTATTGAGGCTCGTGTTTCTAAAGATAAATATTTAGGGACGGATGAGCTAAACCAGATTTTAAGAGATGAAATCGCAGAACTTTTAAGTGAAACCAATTCTGGTGAAGCTACAGATTATAGTATTCCAGAATTACCAAACCAGCCAGATGGTTCTAAAACGCCTTATGTGTTAATGGTTGTTGGTGTTAATGGTGTTGGTAAAACTACAACCATTGGAAAACTAGCATATCAATTTAAAAAGCAAGGTTTAAAAGTTGTGTTAGGTGCTGCTGATACGTTTAGAGCTGCGGCAATAGATCAATTACAGGTTTGGGCAGATAGAGTAGATGTACCAATGGTACGTCAAGATATGGGTTCTGATCCAGCAAGTGTAGCTTTTGATGCGTTAAAATCTGGTGTTAATCAGCAAGCAGATGTTATTATTATTGATACTGCAGGCAGATTACATAATAAAGTTAATTTAATGAATGAGTTAACTAAAGTAAAACGTGTTATGCAAAAAGTGATTAGTGACGCACCTCATGATGTTTTGTTAGTTTTAGATGGTTCTACTGGTCAGAATGCTTTTGAGCAAGCAAAACAGTTTACAGCAGCTACAGAGGTAACAAGTTTAGCAGTAACTAAGTTAGATGGAACTGCAAAAGGTGGCGTTGTAATAGGCATTAGCGATCAATTTCAAATTCCTGTAAAATATATTGGAGTTGGCGAAGGTATAGAAGATTTGCAAGTATTTAATAAACATGAGTTTGTGGATAGTTTCTTTAAATAGTATTAAGACTACCTATAATTTAAGGCAAGTTAAAAGTATAAAAAAACCTCAAATCAATCATTGATTTGAGGTTTTTTATTTCTTGAGAACAGAAAGATTAACTACTTCTTTACAATTTTTTTTATGACAATCTGATTGTTGTTTCCAACCATTTTCAATAAATATATTCCGTTGGATAATTCTTCCATATTTATTGTTTTTCCGATAAGTCTCTTATTATAAATTAATTTGCCATTAATTGTATAGATAAAGATTTCAGCATTTATAAATGATTTTCCTAAATTATTGAATGAAATTATGTCTTTAAATGGATTCGGAAATAACTTTATATTAAAATTACCTATATATAATCTAATGGTTTCGTTATTGGTTAAATTATCATTATCATTTACAATAGACTCTAGAAGATAATAACCATCTTTAAAGTCATAATTTATCTCGTATGGATAAGTGTTATCTATAGTTATCAATTCTCCATTTATATAAAATTCTACAAATGAAATTGTTCCATCGGGATCAAAAGCTTCGGCTTGAATTGATGTATTGAAGCCGTTTTCAATAAAATCATTATCAGAGACCGAAGTAAAAGTTATATTAGGTGATTCAAGGGTTGAATTAACGATTGTTACTGTATCTCCATTTGTGGGATTCCAAACATTAACTCCGGTTGGTAGCTCACAAGTTGTTGAGTTGTTTGTTTCGATTATTGTAATTGGGTTACCTATAACTATAGTTTTTAATTCTATTTTGTCATTTGATACGCAAAACCATTTGAATTGATTAAATGATCCAAAATCTCGAGACCAAGTTTTACTGTCATTACTATTTCTAAGTGGTGCGCCCCAACAACCTTCGCCTACATAGACTGTTCCATTAATATCATCTCTTTCAAAGCCTTCATCACAATTAATACCAAATAAACAGGGTTTTATTGGCCAAGTTGTTTTAACAGTATGAGAGTCAGATTCAAAAACTAGTTTTACGCCATAATCATAAAATAATTTAGCCCAATTATTATATTCATCATTACCTTCAGACTTATAAGAAACATGGGGTTTCATAGGTTTGTGGTATTGTGCAGATTTCCATATTGAATTATCTATACTTAGTTTGTTTTCAAGCCAAGCAGCTTGATTTCCTCCAGCTGATATTTCAGAATTCAATGTGTAAATAGAATATAAATTATCACCAAACGTGATTTTATAATATGAATTAATGTTAGGTATATTAAATAAATTGTGTATTCGGTTATTATTAAATTCATGATTGCCCCTTGCTGGTATTATAGGAAACATTCTGCCATCATTTGCAATTGTTAGCTGCCAGTCGTCAAACCATTCTTGCCATTCAAGGCTACTATCGCTATTAGTCATATCTCCTCCAAAAAATACAGCAGTTGGTTTAAGTTTAGAAACCATTGTGTTTGCAAACTGTCTTGGTATTCTATTATTTCTAGAATCTCCTCCAGCAATAAACGACATAGTCTCATTAGTATTAGGAGCTGTTTTAAACCAGAACCTTGAACTCGTTCCTTCTGAGTCTTTAATTATAAAAAAATAGTTTGTATTAGGTGTTAATCCAGTAAGTTTTGTGAATGAATTATTCATTCCCTTGTCAAAAATTTCTGTTTCAGTAGTTTTAAAAAATGTATAATTAGACCAGTTAATTCCATGGTCAATAGTGTCATAATATATTTTGGTGTTAGATCCTGAAACTTGTTCCCAACCTATCATTAAAGTTGTTGCAGGGTTATCTGTAATTATAATTCTAAATCTTCTTGTATTGGCATTTGTTATAAAAAAAGATAAAATAAAGAGTAGTGAAATGGTTTTTTTCATAGTTATTTTATCTAAATTGAGTCATTAAAACTTTAAAATTATAATGAGGCATCTATATGGGATAAAGTTACTCAAAATTACTACTTTTTTTGTTTTTATTGGTAGAGCTTATCAATTAATTTTCTGGGATGCACCTTATAGGTCTTTGCTTTGGGATGAAAAATTATTATCTCCATTGTTAGAGTTATTATTCAATGTAGAATGGCAAAATTATGTAATCTCTTTAGATAATGATTTCTATATACAAAGGCTTATTCAATTTAATGGGGTGTTTTTTTTAATTTGTGCAATACTTTGTTTGTTGGTAAAGTCTTATAGTTTTAAGATAGTAAAAACAGCTATATTTTTTGGTGGTTTTTTGTTAGTTGTTTTGGCTCTATTAGAAGCGAAAAGTAAGTTTTTTGTGTTTGCAATGTTTTTTGAACATACAATTCAGTTTTCATTACCATTTATATTGCTTTATTATTTAAAACATAAAGAGATTTACAAATTAATTACACCTTTAAAAGTAGTCATAGCATTAACTTTTTTATGTCATGGACTATTCGCATTAGGTGAATTATTGCCTTTACCTGCATCTTTTGTAACTATAACAATGAATATTTTAGGTACTACGGAAGAAACCACAATAAGATTGCTCTTTGTTGCTGCTGTTTTAGATTTTATTATTGTAATTGGTTTGTTTATTCCTAAAATTATTAAATATATTTTGTTGTACGCAATTTTTTGGGGATTTATAACTGCAATTGCAAGAGTTTTAAGCGAATTTATCTATTCGTTCTCGTTGTTAACTATGCATCAAACTTTCTATGAAACGGTTTTTAGATTATCTCATGGTTTAGTTCCATTGTTACTCTATTATATTCTTAACTTTAAAAATATGTTTAATACAGGTGATAAAATTATTAATTAATAACATTATTAATTTTCTCCCACAAATCATTATCAAACGTGGAAAGTCCAAAATTGTCGCTATCAGCAGTATTTCCCATTCTAACAAGAACTAAATCTTTACTTGGAATTATATAGATTTTTTGATCATTTTTTCCCAATGCGCAATACATATCTGTTGGTGCGTTAGGAATTAATTCACCATTAAATTGAATTTGACTTTGCGGTAAATGGAAGTTTTGTTTTCCGTTTAGCCACCATAAATACCCGTAAGCATTATTAATGTTTTGCGAAGTATTTGTGGCTTGATCTAGGAACGATTCCGAAATAACTTGAGTGTTATCCCATTTCCCGTTTTTAGAACTTAACAGCCCAAAGCGCGCCATACTTCTAGTGTTACTCCAATAAACACTAAGGTCATTTAAAGGAATCCAAGATCCAGACATTCCAATTCTGTTTTTTAAGGCAGATTCAAAATAATTATTCCAAGTTTGGTTAGTTGCAGAAGCAACAATATCTTGTAGTTTTACATATACATTATGATAAGCCCAGCGCGTATTAGCATCAGAAAGATATTGTAAATTACCTGGAGAAGTATCGTCTCCTAAAGTATCGTCTAAGCCAGAAGTCATATTTAATAAGTTTTTACACGTAATTAAATTTTCTTGCTCTAACGTTGCATTTGTCCAACCAGTTCCTAGATAGTCTGAAACTTTATTGTTTATATTAAGAAACGCGTTGTCTTGCGCAATTCCTGTAACAGCAGTAGTTAGTGTTTTTCCAGCACTTGCCCAATACCATAAAGAGGCTTCGGTATGATTATTCATGTAATATTCTACAACTATTTTCCCTTTGTGAAGAATAATAAAGCTTTTTGAATTCTTCTCTTCTAAAAAAGTATATAAATCATTTAGATTTGAGGTATTCCAATTTAAACTTTCTGGAGATTTTGTTTCCCATTCATTAGAATTAATTGGAGGAAAGTAGGTGGATTCATCACCAGAAGAAGTAGTGGTTATAATTTCTTCTTCATTAGAACAATTTAATAACGAAACAACTAAAATTAATACTAAAAAATATTTCATAAGACTAGTGCTTTTCAATTTAGACTAAGTAATAAAGATAAAGTTTAATTTTTAAAATATACAATCGTAAATCATTACGTATCTTTGCAGTCCAAAATAAATGTATGAGAACTAAAACACTAAAAAAAAACAAGATTAACGTAATTACATTAGGTTGTAGTAAAAACGTTTATGATAGTGAAGTGTTAATGGGGCAACTTAAAGCCAATGGCAAAGAAGTTGTACATGAAGAAGAAGGAAATGTAGTTGTTATAAACACGTGTGGTTTTATTAATAATGCCAAAGAAGAAAGTGTAAATACTATTTTGGATTACATGCAGAAAAAGGAAGATGGCGAAGTTGATAAAGTCTTTGTTACTGGATGTTTGAGCGAAAGATATAAACCAGATTTAGAAAAGGAAATTCCAAATGTAGATCAGTATTTTGGTACTACAGAATTACCAGGTTTATTAAAAGCGCTTGGAGCAGATTATAAGCACGAATTAATTGGTGAACGCTTAACAACAACACCAAAAAATTACGCGTATTTAAAAATTGCAGAAGGTTGTGACAGACCATGTAGTTTCTGTGCCATTCCAATAATGCGTGGAAAGCATAAAAGTACACCAATAGAAAATTTAGTTATAGAAGCAGAGAAATTAGCAGCTAATGGTGTAAAAGAATTAATTTTAATTGCTCAAGATTTAACGTATTACGGTTTAGATATCTACAAAAAACGTAACCTTGCAGAACTTTTAGAAAACTTAGTAAAAGTAGAAGGTATAGAATGGATTAGACTGCATTATGCGTTTCCTACTGGTTTTCCAATGGATGTTTTAGATCTTATGAATAAAGAGCCTAAAATATGTAACTATTTAGATATACCATTACAGCATATTTCAGATAAGATTCTTAAAAGTATGCGTCGTGGAACTACACAAGCTAAAACTACTAAGTTGTTAAAAGACTTTAGAGCAGCAGTTCCAGAAATGACTATTAGAACCACTTTAATTGTTGGTTATCCAGGAGAAACAGAAGAAGATTACCAAACTCTAAAACAATGGGTTAAAGATATGCGTTTTGAGCGTTTAGGTTGTTTTACCTATTCTCATGAAGAAAACACACACGCTTATAATTTAGAAGATGATGTGCCGCAGGAAATAAAGCAACAACGCGCTAACGAAATTATGGAAATCCAATCTCAGATATCTTGGGAATTAAATCAAGAAAAAATTGGACACGAATTTAAAGTAGTTATAGATAGAAAAGAAGGTAACTACTTTGTTGGTAGAACTGAATTTGATAGCCCAGATGTAGATAACGAAGTTTTAATTGATGCTACAGAAACGTACCTTAAAACAGGCGATTACTATAACGTAAAAGTAACTGAAGCAGAAGATTTTGATTTATACGCTGAAGTTGTAAAGTAGATTTAATACATTAAAAAAAAGCCTCAAAGTGAATTTTCATTTTGAGGTTTTTTGTTTTAGGAAGGTTTTTTAGACGTTGTTGTATAAGAATTGTTGCGGTTTTGTGTACAAGGATTTTTCGTTAGAAAAATCAGACGTAACGAAACTATAACGACAATTCATTAAGTATTAAAATAGCAATTATTTTTATACGTTGTTAGCAATAGTTTATTCTATATTCTGTTTTTTTTGATAGAAAATAATAGCCTAAACATAAGCTAATAACTAAAGTAGAGATGCTTATAACTAATAGATCTTCAGTGTGCTTTATATCCAATGTAATTATCTTTCTGACTATAGCAGTGAGTGCCACCAAAATTATTATTTTTATTCGACTTAATATGTTTTTATGATGTTCTTTAAATGTTTCTAAAATTTCTAATGTTATAAGAATATTAAAGAAAATAGGAACACCTGTTAGTGCTATTGATTTTTTGTCATTAAATGAAAATTCACTCACTTCTGAATAAAAAGTATACACTAAGTCAATTATTTCAAATAGGATAAAAAGAATTGCAAGTATTGATAAAACTAGATATACAATATCTTCAGTTTTATCAAGTATTTTGTCTTTAGTCATAATTATTTTTTTTGTAAACTGTGATTCCTTCTTTGATTGTTTCAATGACTAAAATGTCCTTGATATCATCTAGCTCAGATTTTAAAGGATTTTTGTCCAATATTACCAAGTCTGCTAATTTTCCTTCTTCTAATGTTCCTTTTGTCTCTTCTTCAAAATGTTGATAGGCAGACCATTCAGTAATGCATTTTAATGCTTCGTAAGGTGATAGTCTTTCTTCCTCTCCAATGATGGTCCCTGATCTGGATACCCTGTTTGTAGCAGTCCAAATAACTCGCATTAAATTTGGTAATGCCACAGGTGCATCAGTATGAATTGTTATTTTTAATCCCTTATTTAAGGCAGTACGAGTTGGGCTTATTTTATTACCCAAACTATCACCAATTATTTCTTTATGCCAATCTCCCCAATAAAAAGTGTGTAATGGAAACAAAGAAGCTATGATATTTAAATTCTTGAATGCATCCAATTGATCTTCTCTAACATATTGTCCATGTATAAGTACATCTCGTCTGTTTTTATTCCCATATTTAGTTGTAACTTTTTTTAAGGTTCGAATCATCTGATCTATAGCAGCATCTCCATTTGCATGAGTATGTATTTGCCAATTATTTTGAAAAGCGCTATCATAAATTTTTTCAACATCTTTATCCAATGGAATAGCTGGGTAACCTAAATATCCTTCTTCTGCTCCGACTGGAGGAGTTAGATAAGGTTTAGTGCGCCAAGCTGTTCTACCCTGTGGCGATCCATCTAATGTAAGTTTTACGCCTCCAATTCTATAGTGATTTTTATAAGATGAGTTATACCAATCTGTTGTTAGCAAGGAATCAGCAACAGAATAATCAATGTAGCTTACAACATCTAATTTTAGGAAATTAGTATTAGCCGCATACTCTAAAAATAGATGAGAACTTGGCATTGCTCTTCCTTCTTGTACGGTAGTGTAACCATATGATAAAGCCATATTTTGACCAGCTGTAAGAAATGTTTTTATAGCCTCTTCACTCTTGGGACCAAGCACCATAGGCATAAATGGAATTGCCGCTAATTCTTCTAAAACCCCATTAGGCTCTTTTGTACCAGGTTTTCTTCTAATTATACCACCTTCTGGGTCGGGAGAATCAGCAGTTAGCTTAAGTAATTCCAAACCTTTGCTATTAACAACGCAGAAATGACCAGAGATATGGATAATCATAACAGGATGCTCAGTTGATACTTTGTCCAAATCCTCTTTAGTAGGAAATCGTTTATCTTCTAAAACAGAATCATCGAATCCCATTCCAAAAATCCATCCAGTTAATTCTATATTTTCAGGAGTTGACCAATCTTTAAGTATTTGAATTAGGGCATCAATATTATTTGCTCCAGCATCCGGAGGAGGTAGTATTTGAGCTCCAATGGATTGACTTGGGAATCCAGCGAAATGGGCATGTGCATCAATAAAACCAGGAAGTAATGTTTTTCCATTAAGGTTTATTCGTGCTGACCTAGGAAACAACTTTTTAGCTTCTGAAAGACGTCCAATAAACACTATCGTATCACTATTTGTGACTATTGATTCTACGTAATTAGGTTTATCACCACTCATTGTAAGAATATCACCTCCATAATATAGGATTTGATTGTCTATTAATTTACTAGATTGAATAGAGCAAGCCGAAACGAGGGATATTAAGATTGAAAATATTAGAATTTGTTTCATATGTTTATTTCTTAGTTATTATTGCTAACAAGATGATATGAAATCGTTATAATGTTTTATATCAGCAGTTAAACGAAGTTAGATTAAAAAAATGACAAAGTCAAGAACAAGAACTTATAGCTTTGTTTTTTGTAAACTACAATTTAGTTACTTTTTATTGGAATCCAAACTTCCTCAATATTCTCTTCACTGTTAGGATTGTAACCTTCAGGTAAAACCTCAAAATGAGGTCTTTGGTCTAGTTGGTATTTAGAATTTGGTAACCATTCTGTAAAAATAGAATGCCACGTATTATAAAACTGTTGTGTTGTTCCTTTATGTATAAATACGGCATACAAACCCGTTTCAAGATTAAAATGTTCCATCTGTTCTGGTGTATTCTCAAAGTTGCTAACTTCTACTAAAGCATGTTTTTTAAAAATAGTATCTGGAGATATATCTTTTAAGTCTGTAAATTTTTTATAGACTTGTAAAGCAAAAACATCTGTATTTAATGTATTTGGAATAGTTTTTTTTAAAGGCATAAAACGTTTAAAAAGTTCCATAGTTTTGTTGTT
>NZ_JBELDZ010000037.1:0-9532 GCF_042094015.1 Aurantibacter sp.
ATAATTAATTGCTTTGGCAAGTGCTTATTTGGAAAATTCCTTCGGAATTTTCTCTGGCTAGTTTTTGTTTATTAAATTAGTTGCTTAACCACGCAACTAACCATACACAAAACCGTAGCCAATATTAACCCGTCCTTAAATAAGGCTACATAATTTTAAACATTATGTACAGAAATTACAATTTAATTAGACGTTACAGTGAACTTTTTAAACTAAAACCTGAAATAAATCAGGACTATCATTAAGGTATTCACCAAAGAAATTTCTTTCCTTCATCCTGATTATCAAATCATCAATATCGTTAGGGTTTTTTAATTCTAACCCTACAACAGCAGGACCTGAGTTACGATTGTGTTTTTTTGAATATTCAAAATGAGTAATATCATCATTTGGTCCAAGTACTTCAGATAAGAATTCTCTTAATGCACCTGCTCTTTGAGGAAATTTAACAACAAAATAATGTTTTAAGCCAGCATACAACATTGCACGTTCTTTAATTTCTTCTGTTCGGGTAATATCATTATTACTACCACTGATTAAACAGACAATATTTTTACTTTTAATTTGATCTCCAAACTGATCTAAAGCTGCAGTTGTTAATGCGCCAGCTGGTTCAACAACAATTGCATTTTTATTATAAAGATCTAGAATTAACTGACAAATTCTTCCTTCATGAACCGTAACCATTTCATCAAGATTCGATTTGCAAATTTCAAAATTTAAATCACCTACTTTTTGTACAGACGCTCCATCAACAAATTTATCAACATTTTCGATTTTAGTATTTGACTGATTCTTTATTGAAGTTGACATAGATGGAGCTCCTAATGGTTCAACACCAATTACTTTTGTATCTGGCGATAATTTTTTAAAAACACTTGAAACACCAGATGCTAATCCACCTCCTCCAACAGGAAGAAATAAATAATCTATTTTAACTTTTGACTGCTCTAATATTTCTAAACCAATGGTTCCCTGACCTTCAATTACTTTTAAATCATTAAACGGATGCACAAAAGACATTTTATTTTCATTGCAATAAATTAATGCATTTTCTGATGCATCATCAAAAGTATCTCCTATTAAAATTACCTCTACAAAATCACCACCAAACATTTTTACTTGTTCAATTTTCTGTTTAGGTGTCGGTGTCGGCATAAAAACTACCCCTTTTACTTTTTTTACATTACAAGAATAAGCTACTCCTTGAGCGTGATTACCTGCACTAGCACAGACAACACCATTTTTTAATTCCTCCTTAGTTAAAGAAGAGATTTTATTATAAGCTCCTCTAATTTTATAAGATCTTACTTGCTGTAAATCTTCTCTTTTAAAAAAAATATTAGTTCCAAACTTCTCTGATAAATAATTATTTTTCATTAAAGGTGTCGTCAAAACAACTTCCTTTAATAAAGAAGCTGTTTTTCTAACATTTTCTATAGTAACTATTTCTTGTTTTATGCTCATTAGTTTATTTTTTTCATCGCTGTCATTGAAGCTCTTAGTGGTGCTCCAATAGTTTCTATAGGATGATTTCTAATAACACTATTAACTGCTATTAATTTTATATTGTCTACTTGATAATTCTCGTTTAGAGGTTTTCCAATTACAGACGCATCTAAAGTTTTCATAAATTCTGTTAATAATGGCTTACAAGCATGATCAAATAAGTAACAACCATATTCAGCTGTATCAGAAATAACACTGTTCATTTCATACAACTTTTTTCTAGCTATTAAATTAGCAATTAACGGAGCTTCATGTAAAGACTCATAATACGCTGATTCAGCACCTATTCCTGTTTCCGTCATTGTTTCAAAAGCCAATTCAACTCCAGATTTTACGAAAGCAACTAATAACGTTCCATGGTCAAAGTATTCTTGTTCTGAAATTTCAGTATCAGTAATTTGAGTTTTTTCAAAATCAGTTTCACCGGTAGCTGCTCTCCACTTTAATAAATTATGATCATTTTTAGACCAGTCTTTCATCATTCCATCTGAAAAATGACCTTGCATGATGTCATCCATATGTTTTTGAAATAACGGACGCATAATCTCTTTTAGCTCCTCAGATAATTCAAAAGCTTTTATTTTAGTAGGATTCGATAAACGATCCATCATATTTGTAACACCACCGTGCTTTAATGCTTCTGTAATAGTTTCCCAACCAAACTGAATTAGTTTGGCTGCATAACTTGGGGAAATACCATCCTCAACCATTTTATCAAAAGATAAAATAGATCCAGTTTGTAACAATCCGCATAAAATAGTTTGCTCTCCCATTAAATCAGATTTAACTTCAGCAACAAAAGAAGAGTTTAAAACTCCAGCCTTATCTCCACCAGTTGCAACTGCATAAGCCTTTGCGTACTCAAACCCCTTGCTTTCAGGATCATTTTCTGGGTGAACAGCTATTAATGTTGGCACACCAAATCCTCTTTTAAATTCCTCTCTTACTTCAGATCCGGGAGATTTAGGAGCCATCATTATAACCGTAATATCTTCTCTAATTTTCATACCTTCTTCAACGATATTAAACCCGTGAGAATATGATAATGCAGCACCGATTTTCATTAATGGCATTACTTTATTAACGACATCAGTATGTTGTTTATCTGGAGTAAGATTTATTACTAAATCTGCATCAGGAATCATTTCATCATAAGCACCTACTTTAAAGTCATTTTTAGAAGCATTTAAAAAAGATGCTCTTTTATCTGTTATTGCTCCTTGGCGTAATGCATAAGATACATCTAAACCAGAATCTCTCATATTTAACCCTTGATTTAAACCTTGAGCACCACAACCTACAATAACAATTTTTTTATTTTCTAAAGCAGTAACTCCATTATTAAAAGCAGCAGGGTCCATTAAACTACATTTTCCTAATTGTGCAAGTTGATTTCTTAATGATAGTGTATTGAAATAATTTTCCATTTTCTAGTTCTTTTTTACTAATTCTTCTAAGTCGTTTACAATAGACGACAATGTTTTCATTGGTTTGGTAATCGCAACTCTTCCTGATCTAACAAATTCTAAAATACCAAACGGTTCTAGTTCATCAAATAATTGTTGTGTTTCTTCTTTATGCCCTGTTTTTTCTAAAATAGTAAACTCTGTTTCTACAGATAATACTCTAGCATTGTGTGATCTAACTATTTTTTCAGCTTGACCTCCAGAAGCCAATACTCCGGTTTTAACTTTAAATAAAGCAATTTCTTGATATACAATTTCATCGTCTGAATGAAAAACAGCTTTTACTATTTCAACTTGTTTTTCTAACTGACCAACAACCTTTTTAATTTGATCTTTCGTTTCAGAAACCACAATTGTATATCTA
The DNA here is from genome assembly GCF_042094015.1 of Aurantibacter sp. Taxonomy (NCBI): domain Bacteria; kingdom Pseudomonadati; phylum Bacteroidota; class Flavobacteriia; order Flavobacteriales; family Flavobacteriaceae; genus Aurantibacter; species Aurantibacter sp. The sequence goes on from NZ_JBELDZ010000037.1 coordinate 3,340, forward strand.
TGTATTCCTTTAATTTCACTTTCAGAAGCCGTAATGCTTTCGACATTTATTTTTCTTCTCGTAAAAATAATAGAAACTCTATTTAGTAATCCAACTACATCCTCAGTGAAAACTGATATGGTAAATCTTTTCTTCTCCATATTTATTAACTTAATCGTATTTCTGAAACCGAAGCTCCTGTTGGCACCATAGGAAATACATTATTTTCTTTTCCTACCATTACTTCTAAAAAATAAGAGCCGTTATGGGCTAACATCTTTTTAACAGCAGATTCTAAATCTTCTCTTTTTTCAACTTTATTTGATTCAATTCCAAAACCTTTAACAATATTTTGAAAATCAGGATTCACCATTGTTGTAGATGCATAACGTTTTTCAAAAAACAATTCTTGCCATTGGCGAACCATTCCTAAAAACTCATTGTTAAGAACAACAATTTTAACAGCGGTTTTATATTGAAAAATAGTTCCTAATTCTTGTATTGTCATCTGAAAACCTCCATCTCCAATAATACCAATAACTTGCGCATCTGGCACACCCATTTTTGCTCCAATTGCAGCAGGTAAACAAAATCCCATTGTACCTAACCCACCTGAAGTAATCATAGATTTTGTTTGCTTAAACTTAGCATATCTGCAAGTTATCATTTGGTGTTGCCCTACATCAGTAACAAATATGTTTTTCTGATCTGAGTTTAGGTTTATTTTATTTATAAGCTCCCCCATTGTCATCAACTCGGCAGTTGGATTAAGTTCATCATAAATAACTTTATCTATCTCCTCCTGCTCTAAAGCTCTAAACTCTGATAACCACTCTTTGTATTCTCGCTGTTTAACAAGCTTAGTAAGCATAGTTAAACTTTCCTTAGCGTCACCTAACACGGGTACATCTGCTTTAATATTCTTATCAATTTCAGCAGGGTCGATTTCTAGATGAACAACTTTGGCTTGAGTAGCATACCTGCTTAAATCACCAGTCACCCTATCATCAAATCGCATACCAATAGCAATTAAAACATCACATTCATTAGTAAGCTTATTTGGTGCATAATTACCATGCATCCCTAACATACCTACATTTAAATAATGATCTGATTCTAATGCAGAAACTCCCATTATTGTCCATGCAGCAGGAATTCCTGATTTTTCAATAAAAGTTTTAAACTCTTTTTCTGCTTCAGATAAAACTACGCCCTGACCAAACAAGATAAGTGGTTTTTTTGCTGAATTTATTAAAACAGCAGCCGCTTCAACACTTTTAATTGATAATTCAGGCGTATGCACATAACTACGCATTCCTGTAAACGGTTTATAATCAAAATCTACTTCACCAAACTGAGCGTCTTTGGTAATATCTACTAAAACAGGACCAGGTCTTCCGGTGCGTGCAATGTAAAATGCTTTTGCTATAGCAAAAGGGATTTCTTCCGCACAAGTAACCTGACAATTCCATTTGGTTACCGGCATTGAAATACCCACAACATCTGTTTCTTGAAACGCATCGGTACCTAATAAATGACTTGCTACCTGACCAGTAATACAAACCATTGCGGTAGAGTCTATTTGAGCATCAGCAATACCTGTAATTAAATTTGTTGCACCAGGTCCAGAAGTTGCTATACAAACACCAACCTTACCAGTTGCTCTAGCATAACCTTGTGCTGCATGGGTTGCACCTTGTTCATGCCTAGTTAAAACATGTGTTAGTTTATCTTCAACATCATACAACGCGTCATATACAGGCATAATAGCACCTCCAGGATAACCAAACATTAAGTCTACGCCTTCCGCAATTAAAGAATGAACTACTGCTTGTGCACCGGACATCTTTTTAACTAATTTATTTGTCTTATTTTTTTTCGTTTCCATTTGTTATGGATTTAATTATTTGATATTCTAGAAATCACCATATTAGAATTAAAATTCGTCTGTTACACATCCTTCAGAAGCGCAAGAAACTGTTTTTGCATATTTATATAAAACGCCTCTTTTAGGTTTTAAATCAGGAGCTATCCATTTTAATTTTCGTTGCTTTAATTCTGCTTCAGAAACCTCAAAATCAATAGTGTTCTTTTCAGTATCAATCGAAATAATATCACCATCTTCAACAAATGCAATAGGACCACCTACTTGAGCTTCTGGAGCAATATGACCTACTACAAAACCATGTGTTCCTCCCGAAAAACGTCCATCAGTAATTAGGGCTACATCATTTCCTAATCCAGCTCCTATTATTGCTGCTGTTGGTTTTAACATTTCTGGCATACCTGGCCCACCTTTTGGCCCTTCATAACGAATAACCACAACGTCTCCTTTATGAATAAGTCCATTTCGTATTCCATCGTTAGCATCATATTCCGATTCAAAAACCTTAGCAGGACCTGAAAAATGCAACCCTTCTTTTCCAGTAATTTTTGCAACAGCTCCTTTTGGAGATAAATTTCCTTTTAATATTCTTAAGTGTCCCGTTTGTTTTAATGGTTTTTCTAGCGGTAATATTACATCTTGCCCTTCAGTCAAACCAGCTATTTCTGTTAAGTTTTCCGCTAAGGTTTTTCCTGTTACCGTCATACAATCTCCGTGTAACAAACCTTTTTCTAGAAGATATTTTAAAACCGCAGGAACTCCACCTACCTTATGAACATCTTCCATTAAATATTTTCCACTTGGCTTTAAATCTGCTAAAAAAGGTGTTTCATCAGAAATACGTTGAAAATCATCTAAAGTAAAATCAACATTAGCCGCTTTGGCAATTGCTAAAAAATGCAATACAGCATTTGTAGAACCTCCCATTACAGCTACTAATCTAATGGCGTTTTCCATAGCTTTTTTAGTCACAATATCTTGTGGCTTTAAATCCATTTCAAGTAATTTCCTCACTGCTTTACCCGCTTGAACACTTTCTGTTTTTTTATCCTCACTCAAAGCAGGGTTAGAAGAATTGTAAGGCAGCGACATCCCTAAAGCCTCTATGGCAGATGCCATTGTATTGGCGGTATACATTCCACCACAAGCACCTGCTCCAGGACACGCTTTTTCAATGACACTTTCGTATTCTACTTGATCAATTTTACCAGCAACTTTTTGTCCCCAAGCTTCAAATGCAGAAACCACATCTAATTTTATTCCTTCATGACATCCAGAAGCTATTGTTCCACCATACACTAAAACACCAGGTCTGTTTGACCTTAACATTGCCATTAAAGCACCAGGCATATTTTTATCACAGCCAACAACAGTAACTAAACCATCATAAGACATGCCTTCTACTACAGTCTCCATAGAATCTGCAATAACATCTCTTGAAGGCAGTGAAAAACGCATCCCTGGGGTTCCCATAGAAATTCCATCACTTACTCCTATTGTATTGTAAATAAGTCCTACCATGTTTACACTAATAGTACCTTTTTTAACTTCTTTTGCAAGATCATTCAAATGCATATTACAAGGATTCCCCTCGTACCCTGTACTTGCAATCCCTACAAATGGCTTATTAAAATCCTCATTTGTTAAACCAATAGCGTGCAACATTGCTTTTGCTGCTGGTTGAGATTCATCTTGTGTTACTCTCTGACTGTATTTATTCAATATCATAGTAATAAGTAATTTTTATATTCCCTTTTTTGAACTTTAAATAAATAAGCATCAGATAATGTTTTACCTAAAGTATCATCCCAATTCAAATTAAATTTTTTACCATCCAAACTTTCTATTCTTGCGACCTCTGCTGCTGTTCCTGTAAAAAAAGCTCCATCAGCTTCGTAGACCTCTTCCTTTTCAAAATGTTTTTCTATAATCCTTATGTTTAATTCACCTGCTATTTCAAACATTGTTTGACGTGTAATTCCTGGTAAAATATTACCTAATGGTGGCGTATATAATATATCATTCTTTTCAAAGAAAAAATTAGCGCCAGGTCCTTCAGCAACGTATCCGTTCATATCTAATAAAAGTGCCTCATCAAATCCATTTCGTTTAGCTTCGGTAGTTGCTAAAATAGAATTAGTGTAGTGTCCCGTTACTTTTGCATCTACAAAACAAGATTTAGGATTTGGCCTTTCAAAAGAAGAGGTCATTAATTTTAATTGAGAATCTCCCAAATACCTTCCCCATTCCCAAGCACATAGTATAATATGAACTTCATCCGTAGACTCTAAACTCATATTAGCCCCTAAATAAACTAATGGTCTTATGTATGCATTTTCAAGATTATTTTTTTCCAAAAGCTCATGAGTCAACTTTGTTAATTGCTCAACTGATAAATCCAATTTTATATGCATTTTCTCAGCTGAATATTTAAGCCTCTCAAAATGTTCTTTAGCTTTAAATACCAAAGTACCATCTTCTGTTTTGTAAGATCTAATTCCTTCAAAAACTCCTGAACCATAATGTAATGTTTGCGAATATAAATCCATTGAAGCATCTTTAGCTTTAATCCATTTTCCATCAAGATAGATGGTGGTGTTTTCATTGTAATACATTTTTTTTATTTTATTGAATTCAAAAAAAAACCCTTCTCTAAATGAGAAGGGTTTAACGTTTATATAATATCGTCCCTGTCTCACCTCTTAAGAGTTGAAATAATAATGACTTTAATAATTATTATGTTTTTTATGTATCCCATTTTACGCAATTAAACAATCTTTCTATTTATTAAACAATCTTATAATATATACTACTCTCTTTAACCACTAGACAAATATATATTCTTTTCATTTACATACTACAAATTACACTTCACACTTTTAAAATCTGAATCACTAACTTTTATTAAAAATAACCAATAAAAACAATATTTAAACAATTAATATAAATAATCTAAAAAGCTAATTATGTGCTTTTATAGACATAAAAAAGAGATCGTTTCTCATACTTTTGATAAATAATCATAACTCAATAAATGTACTAATAACTTTATTGTTTATAAATTAAAAAATATGAAATTTTTTTCAATTAAGAAATGGTGTTTAATTTGCTTATTATTAATTAGCGGCACTTTATTTTCACAAATTACTATTGATAACACTACTTATTCAACTACTCAATTAGTAGATGGAATATTAGTTCCTGCTGCAAGTGGAACAGTAATAACAAATGTAACTTATGGTGGAGTTTATAATAATTCGGGGGATTACCAAATTGCACAATTTACAACCGCAGGTACTACTTTAGCTGAAATGGGGTTCAATGAAGGGGTTGTTTTAACATCAGGAAACACTAACTCAATTCCATTAGCACTAGGTGTAGATCCGAGGTCCACTCAGATAGGTGGTACATATTCCTCATGCACTACAGGAGAAATAAGAGAATCTGGAACATGTGGTGTTTCAATTAATGATCTGAATGTTTTAGCTGGCGCACAAAACTATTTTAATGCTTCAGTTTTAGAATTTGATTTTGTACCTGTTGAAAATTCTGTAACATTTAGATACATATTTGGTTCTGAAGAGTATCAAGATGATAGTGGTTTCATCAATTATCAATGTTCCTCATACAATGACAAGTTTGGTTTTTTAATTAGTGGTCCAGGAATTATCAATGTACCTGGTCAAACCTATGATAATAATGCTGTAAATATTGCATTATTAAATAATGGCTCCGAAGTTTCCATAAACTCCGTAAATGATGGTGTTGTTGGTAGTAGTGGCGGAGCTCCAAATTCTGCTAATTGTTTAGCTAGTAATGGTGCATGGATTGAAAATACACCAACACCTGAATTCTTAGGAACAATTGATGGTACCAATATGAATGGTAATACCAGAATACTATCTGCTACGAAAACAGGTCTAACTCCTGGTCAAACTTATCACATAAAACTAATTGTTACCGATATAAATGACGGGACTTATGATAGTGTAGTCTATTTAGAAGCTGGTAGTTTCACAACAGAATTATCATGTAATGCTGGTGCAACTCAAAATTTATGTAATGCTACATTTGCGACTTTAGCAGCAACATCTCCTGCTACTGGAAATTGGACAGTAGTGAGTGGTCCTAATACGCCAACATTTACATCTGCAACAAACCCAAATTCAACTGTTACAGGATTAATTAATGGAAATTATGTATTCAGATGGACAGCAACAGATTTATCGTGTTTTGCAGATGTTTCAATAAACAATGGGACTACCCCTGCAACTCCAACTATTACAAGTGTTGCTCCTACATGTATTGCAGACGGAACAAGTACTATTA
>NZ_JBELDZ010000037.1:9632-25407 GCF_042094015.1 Aurantibacter sp.
TGGTTATCGGTACAACATATACCGTAAATGCAGCTAATGCATCATGTGCATCTGCCGATACAGCTACTTTTAGTAACCTAATCATGTTAAGTACACCAACACTACCAACTATTACAAGTGTTGCTCCTACATGTATTGCAGACGGAACAAGTACTATTAGTAATTATGATGGAACAGTAACTTATAATTTTACACCTACAGGACCTTCAGTTGATGCTACAGGCCTAATATCAGGTATGGTTATCGGTACAACATATACCGTAAATGCAGCTAATGCATCATGTGCATCTGCTAACTCAATATTTTTTTCCAACTTAGCAATACTGGCAGCACCTGGCAACCTATTGGCAACCATAACTCAACAGCCATCATGCAATAATCAATTTGGTACAATTGAAGTTAACTCTCCAACATTTAATCCTAATGAAATTTATGTTTTAAGTGGTCCGGATACATCGGGTACAATTTTAACAAATTCTTCAGATGGTGTTTTTTCCAATTTAGGCTCTGGTGATTACATAGTTTATATTTCTAATAATAATACTGGTTGTGTTTCAAACTCAATTATTTTAACAATAGAGAGTATTCCTTTAATTTCAAACATAAATCTAAGAGACGGATGTAATGGTACAGATTATGTTATTTATGTTGAAAACCCTAATATTAACTATAGTTATAATTGGTATAATTCGTCTGGTGATTTAATTGGCTTCAGTGATCAAATCATAGTAACTGAAGATGACACTTATGAAGTTCAAGTGTCTTCTGGCAGTTGTCTTATTTCAGAATTCATTACAATTAATAATGCTTTCTGTTCTATACCAAATGGTCTCTCTCCTAATGGAGATGGATTTAATGACACATGGGAACTATCGAATCTAGATATTAAACAAGTGAAAATCTATAATAGATATGGTACAGAAATATATTCTAAAAGAAATTACAAAAACGAATGGGACGGTACATCTAAAGGAAATAAACTTCCTTCAGGAACTTATTACTACGTAATTTGGTTTACTAATAATTCATCAAAGACTGGTTGGGTATATTTAAATAGGTAAAATATTATGAAACAAATCAAAATAATAACAATAATTATTTTCATTACTCAGGTTGGGCTAGCACAACAAGACCCTCACTACACTCAGTATATGTATAATATGAGTTTAATGAACCCAGCTTATGCAGGAAGTAAAGATGCTTTATCTACAGGTATTTTATATAGAAAACAATGGGTACAAATAGAAGATGCACCAACAACAACAACCTTTTTTGGACATATGCCTATTAATGAAAATATAGGTACCGGATTATCTTTAATTTCTGACAGAATAGGACCTGTAAATGAAACAAATATCTTTGGTGATGTATCTTATACAATAAAACTGAAAGGAGAACACAAACTTTCTTTTGGTATAAAGACAGGTTTAACACTTCATAGTGTAGGATTATTTAGTGATGTATATAATACATTACCTGATGCATCTGACCCTGCTTTCTCTGAAAACTCAAGTAATACCTATTTTAATTTCGGATCTGGATTATTTTATCACACCCAAAAATACTATGTCGCTTTTTCTGTACCAAATATTTTAAATTCAAAACACTTGGACTATAATGGAAGAGAATATGGTTCTGAATTCTCACACTATTTTTTAACCAGCGGTTATGTTTTCAATATAAGTGATGTACTAAAATTAAAACCTTTTTTTATGATCAAATCTGCATTCAAAGCTCCAACTTCTTTTGATATTTCAACAAATATACTTTACAAAGAAAAAATTGAGTTTGGTTTAACTTACAGATTACATGATAGTGTTGGAGCTATGACGAATTTTTCTATTACTTCAGAATTGAGAATTGGATATGCTTATGATCATATTATTTCTGATTTAAATGTAACAACTAATGGATCACATGAATTCATTTTATTATACGATTTAAAATTTGCTCAAAAAACATCTCAATCACCAAGATTTTTCTAAATATAAAAGAATGAAATATATTTATATCACATTATGTTGCATCATACAAAGCAACTTACTTTGTGCACAACAAAAAAATTCTATTGTTAACGAAGATTTGTTTACTTTAGAAAAAACCTCATTAAGTACTGAAAACACAGAATTTGGTGCATTTTTAACAAATAATAACGTTGTTTATTTTACTCGTGCGAATAGTAACTTAACAGCTAACAACAAAAACGAATCTGATTTAAATATTTACCAAGGTGTTCTAAGTGATAAAAGAACAATAATAGATGTTAGAATTTTAAATGAAATTAATACAAAATGGCATGATGGACCTACAACAATAACTTCAGATGGAAAGTCAATGTATTTTTCTAGTGAAAGTTTTAATGTAAATAAGGGGTTTAAAAAAGAAAAAACTTTTGGAGAAATAAAAAAAAGAGGTGAAATATATTTATTTAGGGCTTCTAGAATTAATAACAAATGGACGAAAAAAACTCCCCTACCTTTTAATAATATAGAATACTCTATTAGAAACCCAAGTATAAGTTCTGATGGTAAAACATTATATTTTTCATCAAACATGCCTGGCGGCTTTGGAGGAGAAGACTTATGGAAAGTTAATGTTAACCAAAATTCATATGGTGAACCTAAAAACCTTGGTTCAACTATAAATTCAATTAATGATGAAAGTTTTCCTTTTATTACAAATAATAATGTTTTGTATTTTTCATCAAATAGAACTTCAGAATTAGGAGGACCTGAAGGATTAGGCGGATTAGATGTATATATGATCAATTTAAACAAAAATCAAGAAATCATCAATTTAGGAACACCAATAAACTCAGAAAAAGATGACTTTTATTTTTCATTAAATGAAAACAAAAAAATAGGTTTTCTTTCTAGCAATAGAGAAGGAAGTGATAATATTTATTTAATTACTCCTAATTGCCATTTGATTGCTAACATTAGAGTTATTAACAAAGAAACAGGTTTGTTTATTAATAATGCAGAACTTAATATTCTTAATGAAAAGAAAATAATTAAAAAAGGGTTAACCAGATCAAAACTAAAATGTAGAAAAAGCTATAATATATTAGTTTCCAAAAAAGGTTACGAATCAACAAAGTATAATATAGAAGCAAATAATGAAGGTGGAGAAATGGATATTATTATAGAAATGCATCCTAATAAAAATCCTATAATTACTAAAAAAGAAGTAGTCCTTCAGCCAATCTATTTTGAATATAATAAAGCAAGAATTACAGAACAAGGTGGTTTTGAATTAAACAAACTAGTTACTGTTATGTATGATAATCCAAATATGAAAATATTTGTTAAATCACATACTGATAATGTTGGAAATAAATTATATAACAAGAAGTTATCGAATCACAGAGCAAAAAATACTGTTGAATATCTAATATCCAAAGGAATAGCAAAAGAACGCATTACAGGTAAAGGATTTGGGGAATCTGAATTAAAGATAAACTGTGAAAATTGCACTGATATACAAAATAGCAAAAATAGACGCTCTGAATTTATAATAATGAACTAATTAAATTCTTTTAAAATAAAACTTACTTTTATGAAACTATATTTCATCTTTAATTATGTAATTTTATAAGATTATAACTAGATGTTTATATGGGTACAAATACCAGAATCTTCAGTATCATAAAGTCATTGACAATGAATGAGAAGAGAGCTTTTAAAATATATTGTAAAAAATATACTTTAAAAGACAAGAATAAATACATCCTACTATTTGAGGCAATTGATAATTGTAATGATTTTAATGAAAAAAAGATAAAGGAGTTATTAGAAATTAATGGCTATTCTAACAAGTATTTTTCTTCTGACAAAAACTATCTAAATGAAATCATTTTAAAGTCTTTAAATGAATTTCATTCTAAAAAAACTTGTGATTTAAAAATAAAACAAAACTTAATTTCAATTGAAATCCTATTTTATAAAGGACTATACATTGAATGTCTAGACTTAATAAATAAAACAAAACGAATTAAACTTATAAATGAGAGTCAATATTTAATTCTTGAAGTTTTAAAATGGGAAAAAAAATGCTTGGGATATTCTAAAGGTCTATCTGAAGCTATAAAAACAAACAATTCACTAGATATATATTTTAGCAATATTAAAGAAGAAAAAAAAATAGCTGATTTTTATTATAAAAGTTATTTTTATAAAAACAGCATCGGAAAAACATCTAGAGCAGACTTAAAAGAAAAATTTGATGAAATGTTTTTTGATCCTATTTTTAAAACAAAAGATGATACACGTAGTATACACACAAATATTTATTTTTATTTAATTTTTGCTAATTATTACAAAGTAATTAAAGAAAAAGAAAAAGAAATAAATTACCTGAAAAAAGTAATTACTTTTTTTGATAATAATAAAATATATAAGTTTGAAAACCCACTTGACTTTATTTCGATCTATATCAGAATAATAGACATAAGCAAACAAAATCAAAAATTAACATTTTATGATGATTTAAAAAAACTGAGAGAATTTGAAAATTTTATTAACATTCAAGATAAAGTTTCAAAAGAGCGAATATTCCTTCATTCTTATCAAGCAGAAATTGAGTATCTATTAAACTTCAATAATGCAGAAAAAGCTCTCCTTATAATGAATGAAATGCAAACTGAACTTAAAAAAAACAAATATATTATTGAACCATATTATACCATATCAACATATTACTTATTTGCATCAATATATTGCTCACTAGGTGAATATTCAGCTGGGTTAAAGTATGTAAATTCAATTTTAAATGAATATAAATTTAATCAGCGACCAAAAACATTTATTAAGACAGAGTTTCTAAATATCGTTATCCACTATGAATTAAAAAATTATGAACTAGTTCAAAAAAACATCTCTTCTTTAAAGAAAAAATATAAAACAAACTTCAAACTAAATTTTATAGAAAAACACATCCTTAAAACAATCATAAAAATAATTAATAACCCAAATATAATTAAAGAAAAATCTGCTTTTTCAAAATTAAAAATTAAAATAGAGAGTAGTAAAAAATTAAAATCACCTATTGAAAAAAACTACTTAAATTATATTTTTTTAAAAACAGGTAATAATACATAATTTAGAAAAAAAATATTAAGTTCATTAAGGATTAATCTAAATGAAAAATTTTAATAAGTTAACAATGGTCTATTTAAATTGTCTTAATGAAAGTAGAATGAAATTTCAAAAAGCCTAACTTATCTAAAAATTGTATTAATATTTCTTAACTAAAAATATATTTTATTTTAGTTTTATATACTAAAACAAAGAACTAAATTAGGTTCTTAATTATTTATTTTAACCATTAGGTTAAGCTCCATAAGATTGCATACGATTTTGAAAACACATAGCTTGTAAAGGGCTATAAACTGGGATGTTGAATTTTCTTCGAAAAATTCATAACTCGGAGGTCGTGGGATCGTGCCCCACTCTCGCTACAAAAAAAGACTTAGATTATAATCTAAGTCTTTTTTGATTTATAAAACCTATTCGTTTATTAATTCTTGGACAAAATGTTCAAATTCTGTTTTAAATTCTGTGTGTTTTTCTCCTGTCGCAGGACCATTAAAACCTGTATGGATTTTTCGAACTTTACCTTTTTTATCTATAAAAATGGTTGTTGGATAGCTTAATACATGATTTAACATAGGTAATTTATCGTTTGCTTCTGATTTGCTTGAAGAACCTACTTGTGCTAATAAAATTGGATACGTAATTTTTAATCGATCTTTTAATCTATTAATATTTTTAAATGCTTTTTCTTTAGTTTTAGCATATTCAAAAGCTAAAGCTACTATTTCAAAATTATCAGATTTATTCTTCTTGTAATAGTCCGATAAATAAGTGCTTTCATCTAAACAATTTGGACACCAAGTTCCCATAATTTGCACTAAAACTACTTTATCTCTATACCTTTCATCATCTAAAGATATTTGTTTTCCTTTCTCATCAGGAAAAGAAAATACTATCTTATCGTAACCTTCTTTTAAATAAGTTAAACTATCTGCACTTGGTAATTCATAATCAAGATTTCTTTTTGCCGTAAATGGTTCTTTCCAATGTGCTCCAGAATAAAAATGTCCTTTTATTAAACTATCAGAAACTTTTCCCGTAAACAAGAAAGCATGGGCGCCATCAAAAGTAGATAGCTTTAATTGATTTCCATCTATTATTCCTTCTAAATACCTGTAATCGCCAGTTGTAGTTCTAAAAGTACCTGTTACTTTATTACCGTTTTGTTTAAAAATTCCTTTAGCATTGTAACTATCTTCTTTAGAACCTGGACTAAACACTGTTTCCCAAACACCTTCAACATTTCTTTTAGCTTCTTCTGCGCTATCAAAGCGATTAGAATTAAGACTTGCATTAAAATCCATTTGCCTACCTTTTTCAGGCATTATAAATTTACCAATCAATTTTTGCTCATCTATTTTTGCTTTAATAACACCTTCGAAAACTGGCAATTTTATATAAACAGAATCTTTGTTATAAGTAATTTCATCAACCAAAATTTCTTCATCTGCATTAAGAATAGTTAGATGTGTTTCGTCTTTAACTTTAAAAGAAAATGGAATAGTTATACTATCATCAATTTTTAAATCGGCCCTATATAAACCTTCTTTGAGTTTAGTTTCTAACAGTTTTTCTTTGTTCTTGTCTTCTGTTTTACAAGCAAAAAATACTAAGATTAGTAAAAGGTAACTTAAGTTTTTCATACTAATTTGTTTTAATATATTATATCGAATAAAAGTAAAATCCTTATATAATAAAAAATGCTGCAAAAAGCAGCATTTTTTATTATAATCTAGAATAAGACTATTCTATAGTTTTGAATTAAGCAATTGTTCTCCTTTAGCAATAGAAGCTTCCAATGCTTTTACTTTTTCTTCAACTGAAGCAATTTTATTTTGCTTGTTTAATAATTCTGTTTCAGAAAGTTTATTAGCAAGTTGTTGTTCTTTTAGTGTGTTTTTTGCAATTTCTAATTTAGACTTAGCCATAACAACTTCTGCGCGATTTTTATCTAAAGTGGCGTTTAAAGCTTTTAAACTAGCAGGTATTTGTACACTATTGCCTTTTGATATAAGTTTGTTTTCTAATTCATTTATTGTTTTATCTATTTTTAATTTATCACTAACAGAAGCTAATTTACGTTCAGCTTTTAACTCTGCAACTTTATCAACTGCAATTTGCTTAACTTCAGAGTTTACGGTTTCAATAGATACTTCTTTTGATTCCTCAACAGTTTTAGTAACTGGAGCTAGTTTTGTTTGCTTAACACGTCTAGTTTCGTTGTTTTGCGCTTCGACAGTTTGATTAATACCAATTAATAATAAAGCTATAACTGTTAACTTAAATACTTTCATAACAAATTTTTAAAAATTATCTAATTCTTTTAATTCTTCTTCTAAAGCTTTTGCATCGGTTTCTAATTCCTCAGAAATCTCTTCTACTTCTTTATCCAAGACCTCTTCTGAAGTGTTAATAGTAGAATTGCTTTCAGCTTTTTCTTGTTTACAAGATAAGAAAAAAATCGATACTAAAAAGACACTAGTAAAAATAGTTGTTTTAAAATTCATTTTTTTAATTAATTTAGGTTTGAAGCTTTGCTACTGCTATCAAATTAATATATTTGCAAGCAATAAAATTACATTTTTTTTATGAAGATTTCATACAATTGGTTAAAACAATTTTTACAAACAGATTGGACAACAAACCAAACTAGCGAACTTTTAACAGATTTAGGCCTTGAAGTAGAAGGTATAAACACATACCAAAGTGTAAAAGGCGGCTTAAAAGGTGTAGTTGTTGGAGAAGTTTTAACTTGCGCACAACATGAAAATGCTGATAAATTAAAAGTTACAACTGTTAATATTGGTCTTGAGAACCCAATACAAATTGTGTGTGGTGCACCAAATGTTTCTGCTGGACAAAAAGTGCCTGTAGCAACTATTGGAACTACTTTACATACTCAAGAAGGTGAAGCATGGACAATAAAAAAAGGTAAAATTAGAGGCGAAGAAAGCCATGGAATGATTTGCGCCGAAGATGAATTAGGTCTTGGTAAATCTCATGATGGTATTATGGTTTTACCAGAAGATACAACTATTGGTTTAGCTTGTGCTGATTTATTTAAAATTGAAAACGATGAGGTTTTTGAAATTGGATTAACGCCAAATCGATCTGATGCTATGAGCCATTTTGGTGCTGCACGAGATTTAAAAGCTGGTTTATTACAAAAAGGAATTAATCTTGAATTAATTACGCCATCTGTTAGTGCCTTTCACATTAACGATCGTTCTTTAAAGATAGATATTGATGTACAAAATATAGAAAAAGCTCCAAGGTATTGTGGTGTTTCTATTTCTAATATAAAAGTAGCAGAATCTCCAGAATGGTTACAAAATCGTTTAAAAGCAATTGGTTTAGCTCCTATAAATAATATTGTAGATACTACAAATTATGTATTACATGATTTGGGTCAGCCATTACATGCTTTTGATGCTGCAAAAATATCTGGAAATAAAATTAAAGTTAAAACCGTTGCTTCTGGAACAAAATTTAAGACTCTAGATGGTATTGAGCGCGAATTACATGAAGACGATTTAATGATTTGCGATGCTGAAAAGCCACTTTGTATTGCTGGTGTTTTTGGTGGATTAGATTCTGGCGTAAGTAATCAAACAACAAGTATATTTTTAGAAAGTGCATATTTTAATCCTGTAAGTGTTAGAAAAACAGCAAAAAGACATGCTTTAAATACAGATGCATCTTTTAGATTTGAAAGAGGTATTGATCCAAATATTACAGAATACGCCTTAAAAAGAGCTGCCATTTTAATTACTGAAATTGCTGGTGGAGAAGTTACTAGCGATATAATAGATGTTTATTCTAATAAAATTGAAGATTTTCAAGTTAGAATTAGTTTTGATAAAGTAACAAAATTAATTGGTCAAGAAATTCCTAAAGAAACCATAAAATCTATTTTAACATCTTTAGAAATTAAAGTTAATAATGTAACCGAAACTGGCTTAGGTCTTACGGTTCCAGCTTACAGAAACGATGTAACTCGTGAAGCTGATGTTATTGAAGATATTCTTCGTGTTTACGGATATAATAATATTGAAACCACTTCAAAATTAAATGCTTCAATAGCTAACTCATCTCGTTTTGATGATCATAAACTACAAAACGTTACCGGAAATCAATTAGCAAGTATTGGTTTTTACGAGATTATGGCAAACTCTTTAACCACACCAAATTATACTGGTTTAAGCGAGCAATTAAAAGAAGAACATAATATTACAATGCTTAATCCTTTAAGTAACGATTTATCTGTTTTAAGACAGTCGTTATTATTTTCTGGATTAGAAGCTATTTCTCATAATATAAACCGAAGAAATACCGATTTAAAATTCTTTGAGTTTGGTAAAACGTATCACGATTTTAATGGAACACGCGAAGAATTTAAGCGTTTATCTATTTTAATTACAGGACAAAAAACTTCTGAAATTTGGAATTCTCCTAAGAGTGAAACTAATTTCTTTTACTTAAAAGGTTTGGTAAATTCAGTTTTAGAGCGCTTAGGAATTAATCGTTTTAATGAAAAAGCAGTAAGTAACGATGTTTTTAGCGATGGATTAGGTTTATATCAAGGTAAAATGGAATTGGTTCAATTTGGAAACGTACAAACTAAAGTGTTAAAACATTTTGGAATTTCTAAAGCTATTTTTTATGCCGATTTTAATTGGGACAACATTATTGAAGTAGCTAAACGAAATAAAATTAAGTTTACACCAATACCTAAGTTTCCAGAGTCTAGACGTGATTTTGCTTTGTTATTAGACAATACAGTAACTTTTAACGACATTAATACCATTGCAAAACAAACAGAAAAGCAATTATTAAAATCGGTTAATTTATTTGATGTTTACGAAGGTAAAAACCTTCCTGATGGTAAAAAGAGTTATGCGGTAAGCTTTACATTTAGAGACGAAAACAAAACACTTACTGATAAGCAAGTAGATAAAGTAATGAGTAAATTACAACAAAATTTCGAGAACAAATTAAACGCTGAATTAAGATAATTATGGAAAATAACTTACCAGATACTCAGAAAAAACCAAAACGTAAATTAGATTTATATATTGGTATTGTAATACTAATTTTAGGTTTTTACAGATTTTATGAGCATTATTTTAATGGCGTAGAATTTTCAACTTTTAAAATAGTTTTAACGTATGTAATGGTTGGTATTGGTTTTTATAACCTTTATAAATATTTTGTTTTAAGTCAGAAGAACTAAGCTTAAAATACTTATTTCTGCTTTAAATGTTGTATATTAATACTATTAAGTATAACCCTAAACCTTAAAGTTATGTCAGAATCAAATTATACAAAAGTATTTACGGGAAGTTTTATTATTGTTCAACAAATGGTAAATGAGTTAGATAATATTGGTATTACTCCTATTGTTAAAGACGAATCTGAATCCGGACGTTTAGCTGGTTTTGGAAGTACACCAATGGGACAGCAAGTGCTATTGGTTCATAATGATGAATTAAATAAAGCACTTCCAATTATAGAGCAAATTAAAAGCACTTTGACTTCTTAATAAAGACTTCAACATTATTAAAAAAAGAGCCTCTCTTAACTTAGTTAGGCTCTTTTTTGGTTTTAAAAGCTTACTATGAAAAATTCAGTTTTGTCATTCTGTACTACGACGCCGAATCTATCTTCAAAACGTGAAAATTTAAAACTAAAAAAAACGCCATCAAATAAATGATGGCGTTTAATATATTCTTTTTCGATTAATTTTTAATTTTACCGATTTAGTAATTAATCTATGACATTAGTTTCGTTTTTCTTAACTGCTAAAGCATAAATTACTAAACCAAATCCAATTTTATTAATTGCATCAGCTATGTTATATACAACATCTATTCCTCCTTGTGGAAAAATTGAGTTGTACCAACCTTCTGTACCCATCATATAACCTAAAGGATAAATTGCCCAACCTACTAATACAAACCAGCATAAAATTTTGTGAGCTTTTAAAACTTCTCCTCCAGCAGCTAATGCTAATTTTTTAGCACTACCTAACCAAATTTCATAAACGATGTAGAAATAAGCTGCTCCAGAAATTGCACCCCAAATTGCTGGACCATTTCCTGTGTTGTAAACTGCTTCTCCAAAATATCCTGTTACTAACATTATTACTGAAAACAAAATCATTTTCCACATTAAAGATGGTTTTGCTCCTGCTACTTTAAGTATCAAATAAAATTCAACACACATTAATGGCACTGTTAAAATCCAGTCAACATATCTAAAGAATGTTGGTGACTCCATATTTACAGCCCAATAATCTCTCATGTAAAAATAATGTACTGCGGCAATAAATGTAATTAATCCAGATACAAGAACAGAAGTTCTCCATTTCTTGTCAAATTGACTTAATGATAAAAAGAAAAATGCAGATGCAGCCATCATTGCCATACAACCTACAAAAAAAGTAAATCCTACATAATCTGTTGGATCCATTTTAGTCACTACACTCGATAAAAATAATAAAGTTTTCATAGTTAATTGTTTAGTTAATATTAATTTTGTTTAATCAAATCTACAAATTGATAAACAAAATTAATTTCACTTTAACAGAATATTAGCATTTTTAGTGTTTATATTGCAACTTCATATGGATATAAATAAGAATATACTAATTGTACTTAGCTTTGTTGGTTTGTGGATAAGCTCCATCGTTCCGGATATTTATGAAGTTTTTTTAGGTCTTTTTTTAATTGTTTCTTTTGGTATTCTGCACGGATCTAACGATATATTACTTTTAAAGAATATTAACAAAAAAGAGAAGAATCATTCATTTTTTAAAGTTCTAACAACATATATTATAACAATAATTACTGCTATTTTTATTTTTTATTTCATTCCAATAATTGGATTATTACTTTTTATTTTTTTTAGCGCATTCCATTTTGGTGAGCAACATTGGGAACATAAAATTAAAGGCAGTACTATTTTATATAACTCTATTTATTACATATTTTACGGCTTATTTATTTTACAACTTTTATTCATTTTTAATACTCAAGATGTTAGTAATGTTATAGAATCTATATCTAGTTATACCGTAAGCTCAAACTTTTTATATATCAGTTTTTATAGTAATGCATTTTTACTTTTTATTCAAACACTAATTTTTGTTTATCAGAAGAAAATATCTCAGGAAATTATATTAAGTGATACTTTACTTATTATAGTATTTGGTATTATTTTTGAGGTTTCTACACTTATTTGGGGATTTGCAATCTATTTTATTTTATGGCATAGTATTCCTTCGCTAGTAGAACAAGTCACTTTTATTTATGGAAAAACAAATAAAAAAACCATATTTAATTATACTAAAAAAGCATTTCCTTATTGGCTTATTTCTATAATAGGTTTAGCATTTGTTTACTTTCTTTTTAAAGATGAAAAACTATTATATGCTATACTTTTTTCATTCATTGCTGCTGTAACTTTTCCGCACGCTTTTGTGATTACTAAATTATTTAAGCACAAAAAAACGCCATCAAATAAATGATGGCGTTTTAATATTTATGTAGAGTTAAATAGTAACTCTATTTTTAAAGATACTCAGTCAAGCTGAGCATAAGCAATTCACTTAATTTTGCTTTGCAAAATTGGTTCTCTGCTTACTTTACTTCTTCAAAATCTACATCTTCAACATCACTAGTTTCTTCTGCTCCTGCATTAGCATCTTCATCTGGTCCAGGTTGTCCACCTTGCGCTTCAGCTTGTGCTTTATACATTTCTTCAGAAGCTACTTTCCAAGCTTCGTTTATTTTTTCTAAAGCTGGAGTAATTACTGCAACATCTTTAGTTTCGTAAGCTGCTTTTAATTCTGTTAAAGCTTCTTCAATTGGTGCTTTTTTATCGTCAGATAATTTCTCACCAAATTCTTTTAATTGACTTTCTGTTTGGAAAATCATAGAATCTGCTTCGTTTAATTTCTTAGCATTTTCTGCTGCAACAGCATCTGCTTCTGCGTTTGCTTCAGCATCAGCTTTCATCTTTTCGATTTCTTCTTCAGTTAAACCAGAAGACGCTTCAATACGAATATCTTGAGTCTTGTTAGTTGCTTTATCTGTAGCAGAAACTTTAATGATTCCGTTAGCATCAATATCGAAAGTTACTTCAATTTGAGGAACTCCTCTTTGTGCTGGTGGTAAACCATCTAAGTGAAAACGACCAATTGTGTTATTATCTCCAGCCATTGCTCTTTCACCTTGTAAAACGTGAATTTCTACAGATGGTTGATTATCTGCTGCTGTAGAGAATACTTGAGATTTTTTAGTTGGAATTGTTGTATTTGCTTCAATAAGCTTAGTCATTACGTTACCCATAGTTTCAATACCTAAAGATAATGGTGTAACATCTAATAATAATACATCTTTAACATCTCCTGTTAAAACTCCACCTTGAATTCCTGCTCCTAAAGATACAACTTCGTCAGGATTAACACCTTTACTTGGTGCTTTTCCAAAAAATGCTTCTACAGCTTTCTGTACTGCTGGAATACGTGTAGATCCACCTACTAAAATAACTTCGTCAATATCAGATTTAGATAATCCTGCAGCTTTTAATGCAGCTTGGCAAGGCTCTATAGTTCTTTTTACTAAATCGTCTATTAATTGTTCAAATTTAGAACGTGTTAATGTACGCACTAAGTGTTTTGGTCCACTTGCAGTTGCTGTAATATATGGTAAATTGATTTCTGTTTGCTCTGAAGCAGATAATTCAATCTTCGCTTTTTCTGCTGCTTCTTTTAAACGTTGTAAAGACATTGGATCTTTACGTAAGTCCATATCTTCTTCAGTTTTAAATTCTTCAGCTAACCAGTTAATAATTTTATCATCAACATCATCTCCTCCTAAATGAGTATCTCCATCTGTAGATAAAACTTCAAAAACCCCATCTCCTAATTCTAATATAGAAACATCATGTGTTCCTCCACCAAAATCAAAAACAACAATTTTTTGATCAGTTCCTTTTTTATCCATTCCGTAAGCTAAAGCTGCTGCTGTTGGCTCGTTTATAATACGTCTAACTTTTAAACCAGCTATTTCACCAGCTTCTTTAGTTGCTTGACGTTGTGCATCGTTAAAATATGCTGGTACAGTAATTACTGCTTCAGTTACATCTTGACCTAAATAATCTTCAGCAGTTTTCTTCATTTTTTGAAGAATCATAGCAGATAATTCTTGAGGTGTATATAAACGACCATCAATATCTACTCTTGGAGTATCGTTATCTCCTTTTACAACTGAATATGGTACACGTTCTGCTTCTGCTTTAGACTCAGAATATTTGTTTCCCATAAAACGTTTTACAGAATAAACTGTTTTTGTTGGATTTGTTACTGCTTGTCTTTTTGCAGGATCTCCAACTTTAATTTCTCCGCCTTCTACGAAAGCTATTACTGAAGGTGTTGTACGCTTACCTTCTGCATTTGGGATTACAACTGGCTCGTTACCTTCCATTACAGAAACGCAAGAGTTAGTTGTCCCTAAATCGATTCCAATAATCTTACTCATAATATGTGTGTTTAATTTTATTAATATTTTACGAGTAGCATAAGTCAATATTTATGCCACGACAAAATATCTGACACGTTGTCATAACCTATTTAATTTCATTACTATAAATTGATTGTTGTTATATCCAATACTTTATATTTGTCGGAATAAATATTGTAATTATGGAATGTATTTCGGTTTTTGATATGCTTAAAATTGGCGTTGGTCCTTCAAGTTCTCACACTTTAGGTCCTTGGCGTGCTGCCGAACGTTGGTTAGAAGAACTAAAATCTGATAACATAATTAAAAACATAACTCATATTAAAATAGACTTATTTGGATCTTTATCTTTAACAGGAAAAGGTCACGCAACAGATATTGCAATTATGTTAGGTTTAAGCGGAGAAAACCCTGAAACTATTCCTACAAATAATATTGACTCTATTATTAATAAAATTAATACCAATTCTGAAATTATATTAGGAAATGAATATCCTATTGGGTTTAATTCTAAAACTGAAATAGTTTTTAATAAGACCTTTTTAGATTTTCATTCTAACGGATTATCCTTTATAGCTTTTAATAATGATGAAATAATTCACGAATCTACCTTCTACTCTATTGGTGGCGGATTTGTAGTAAAAGAAGAATCTTTAGTGAATAAAGAGAATTTAGAATTGAAAAAAGAATTTCCTTTCCCAATAGAAAAAGCTACAGAACTTCTAGAGTATTGTAACTCTGAAAATAAAATGATTTCTGAAATTGTTTTAGAAAATGAGTTATCACTTAGAGATAAAGATACTATTGATTTTGAATTAAAGCGTATTTGGGATACTATGTTGGAATGTATGTATTTAGGCTGCCATACAGAAGGTTATCTTCCAGGTGGATTAAATGTAAGAAGACGTGCTTTTGATATGCATAAAAAACTAATTGGAGATGAAACTTACACAACACGCAAAGAATGGATAAGTTCTATTAGAAAAACAGAAGTTAAATTTAGGCAAATTTTAAAATGGGTAAGTTGTTTTGCTTTAGGCGTAAACGAAGTTAATGCATCTTTAGGTCGTGTAATAACAGCTCCAACTAACGGAAGTGCTGGTGTAATTCCTGCAGTTTTAATGTACTATTTAGTTATTGAAAATCATAAGGCAGATT
>NZ_JBELDZ010000038.1:0-11962 GCF_042094015.1 Aurantibacter sp.
TATAGAATCTTTCATTGAGAGTTTTGAACCATCTGCATGAATCCATCGTTTAAGTGGTTTCTCGCATAGCATTAACTTCGCCTTCTTTAAACCATAATAATGAGATATTCTTTTAAAAATTTCAACATCAAAAATCCATTGTGTTACAAATTTATCTCTAAAAGCTATTTTAATCACATCTTTATGAAAAATTTTCGCACCACATTGTGTATCTTTAAAGGACATTTTAAGAATTTTTCTAATAATGAAATTAATAGTCAAACTAATTATTTTTCTAGCAGATTCTTTAGTAATATTTGCTCCCATTCTTGTAATTCTTGAGCCACTTACAATTTTAAATTCAGAACCTTCTATTGTTTTAACCAGGTCATCAAAATCAGATAAGTCTGTAGACAAGTCAGCATCTAAAAACCCAATATAATCTAAATCACTTTTTTTAGACATATGCAACATCCCTAAACGAACAGCTTCTGCTTTTCCTCCATTTTTTTTACAATTATACACAGTTATAAAACTCTCGCGTCCTTTTTGCAAATCTTTAAGTATTTTTAAAGTATCATCTTCACTTCCATCATTAACAAAACACAAATGATATCCTGTATTTTTATCTATATAAGTTATAAATTCTTCACTTAACAAACGCTCTGATTCATTATAACATGGTATTACAACACCAACACAACGTTTTTGAATTATAGCATCAGTACCTAACTCTGTATTGGATTTAAACTGCCCCAACAACCTATTTACTCTTGCTGCTATCTCGTTTAAACTCAATGGTTTTTTCATATAATCATTTATACCTAAGTCAAACCCTTTAACTATAGTTTCATCATCTGTTTCACCAGACAACATCATAATTAGTGTAGTAGATTTTAAGGCTAATCTAATGTGTTTTACAACATCCATTCCTGAAACCTTAGGCATATTAACGTCTATGATTAACAAGTCCGGCTTGAATGTTTTAAATAATTCTATTGCATTTTCAGAGTTTGTGTCTGTTACAACTTCATAACCTAAATCTGTTAACCTTTTTTCTAAAGGAAGTAATACCAACTTTTGATCATCTATAGCTAAAACTTTCATAATAAATAATTTTAAAGGTTAATCACATTTCAAAAATAGAACGATTTCGTCTTTCAAATCGGAAAATTAGATAGTGTTGTCATTTGCTATAGATGAATGGTAGAATTCTATCGTTGATTAATATTAGACTCAGTAATTAAAATACATATCTTTACATTGTTATTCTTTTAAATGAAAAAAACTACAAACAAATACTTAATCATTGCTTTACTTATAGGTATAGCTTTCCATGGTACATCTATTTTTTTCACTTTAGAAACAACTTACGATGCTTTAATTCATTTGTTTTTCGCAGAACATTATACCAACAACTGGTTTGAGCCATGGAATTATAAATGGTACACTGGTTTTACTGTAATGAGTTATCCTCCATTAGTACATCAATCTATTGCCTTACTAAGTTTAATTGGCGGCTTAAAGTTTGGTTTGTTTAGCGTTGCTATTATTGCCGTAATACTCTTTATAACTGGAGTCTATCGATTTTCTTTACTTATTACATCGAACAGGACAATTGCCGGTTATTCAGCTATTCTAGCCGTGTTCTCATCATCATTTATTGAAACATTACATCTTTTTGGTCAGCTACCAAGTATAATAGGGATTTCTATTTTAATGCACGCCTTACCAGAAATTTACCTTTGGTTAAAAACATGCAAATATTGGTATCTAGCAACCTCTGTATCTTTAATAGCAGTAACCGTAACCTCTCACCATGTAACTCCTATTTTTGGAATGATCTTTTTTATATTTCCATTAATAGGTATGGCAATAATGGACGTGTCTAAAGAACGCGTTAAAACGTATAAAAAAATTACGTTCATCGTGTTTTATAAAAGTTTCACAAAACTCTTTAATCGTATTATTATTTTTGGAGTTTCTTCTTTATTCATAATTATTGGTTGCATACTTCCTTATTGGATTAATTCAAAAAACAACCCAATTACTCAGGTTCCAATTCCTCATGGATCAAGAGATAATTTCCTAGAGGTTACATCTTCTGGTTTAGTCTTTTTTTTAATTCCTTGGGGGATACTACTTATTCTTTTCCCATACATATTTTATAGATATTATAGTAAACGCTTTCTGTTTTTTGGGTTATCTATAACTATTTTAACCATATTAGGAACTGGTGGCACAACGTTTATTCCTCGTTTCGTTTTAGGAGAAACTGCATTTAATATATTAACATTAGATAGGTTTACACTTTGGGCCTCTATTATGTCTCTTCCATTATTAGGAGAATTTACATATAGGTTCGCTAATGGTGATTTAAAGATCCTAATACAATCAAAATTCGGAACTATTTATCACCGAATAATTGGAGGTATTCTTGCTAGTCTTTTTATTTTTATGGTAATTTTCTCAATGAGCCTAAATTATTTTAGACCGTCGCAACCTCAAAAAATAAAAATACTCCCTATTGTTAATTTTTTAAACCAAGATGATCATGACAAATGGCGATTCTTAACATTAGGTTTTGGAGATCAAATGGCATGGTTAAGTAGTCAAACTAAAGCTCTTTCTGTAGACGGAAACTATCATTCAGCTAGAAGACTTCCTGAACTGACAACAAGACCAGTAGAACGATTAGAGAATTCTAAGTTTAAAGGTGTTGCAGGTATAGGTTCGTTACAACAATTTCTAACCATACCAGAAAAATACAACCTAAAATATATTTTCTCTAACGATAAGTTCTACGACCCAATTCTATACTTTTGTGGATGGCAACGCCTAAGACGATTAGAAAATGGCATTATGGTTTGGGAACGCTTAAATATTACCCCACTAACTTCCATTTTACCAAAAGAAAACATTTCTGATTGGCAAAAAATTGTCTGGGGAATCATTCCTTTATTAACAATTACAATAGCCTTTATATTAAACATACAAATACTTTTGGTAAACGCATTAAAAACAAAACCTACTCCAGATTTAAATCAAAAAATAAAACATTCTAAATTCCCTAATTGGCTTTTAAAAACAATTCACATATGGTCAATACTATTAGCTTTTATAATTACGTATTTCATTTATAATTTTTACATTAAAAACGATTCACACAGAAGTCCTGAAAATGTTATAACTGCATATTATGATGCATTAGATTTTAAACAATTTGAAAAAGCATATAGTTTAATTAATCCAAAAAGCAATTTATCTATTTCTCAATATATGTTAGAGGTTTCCGTTTCTGATGGACTGTTAAGTAGTTATGCTAAACTGGACGAAATTAAAACCATTATAACCACTAAAAATGGAAACAGTGCTACCGCAAAAGTAATTACGAAATGGATTACTCCTTTAGAAAAAATTACTAAAATATATTTTAAAACTTTATACAAAAACAGAAATAAATGGTTTTTACAGCCCGATAATTTAAATACAGATTTGCCACCAAATCAACTTTATTCTGGAACCAAAACAAACTATTTTAATCAAGGAAGACGAAGAATCACAACTGAACAAACACACCATGAAGATGTTTTAAAACAACCTGTATTAGAAGTCCTTTTTGCAAAATTAGTAAATAATAATAATAATTATTCCATAATTGGAGAGGTCCAAAACATAGATAATGTACCTGCAGATATTACATTAAAAGGTACTCTTTACGACAAGAATAACAATCAATTAGCAACTTACAATGCAAAATACCATGTAAAACACAAATTAATGCCGAAAGAGACTACTGTTTTTAAAATTGATTTTGAAGGTATAGCTTGGTCAAAAACAAAAGATTCTATCCCAAACACTTTTAACCCAGATCAATTTACATCAATTCAACTAAACGAAGAACCTTGTACCTTTAATTTACAAATTTCTGGAAATGTTTCTGGCTCTGACTTATATAAGTCTATTGCAATAAGTAATATAGAGATAAAAAAAACCGTAATTAATGGTACTCTTTTTAACAGTGGTTTAGAAGAGGTAACAATACCTCAATTGTTAATTTCATATTATGATAATGATAAAAACTTAATTTGGGTTGACCATAAATTTATACAAAATGGTATTAGACAGCAACGCAAACAGGCTTTTGAATATAATTTATTAGAAAATTTGTATCCCAAAACAATAAACCAGAATATGGATCACATTTTTATTAACGGTTTACCAAACAAAGCTATTGCAAAAAAAAATGTACCAAATAGAATAAATAATCATACTAAAACAGAACTTCAAGAAATCAATTATTCAAACTTTAGTTATATTAAAGTTGAAACTAACACTTATATTGGAAACCCAAATTAATGATTCTAAAAAAAATATATTTAATTCTAATTGGTTTAATAGCATTAAGCTCTTTTACGGTTTTTAAAAACAACCAAACAGTTAATGTTTGCAAATTAATAACTACTAAATCTCAATTTGAAGCAGGACAAACTATAGTCTTAAAATTTAATAACCCAAATACACAAACACAATTATATTGTTCTAATAGCTACGGTTCTACGTTAATAAACCCAACAATTAGTAAAGACATACTTAATTACAAAATACCTACTAATTTCTGTTCTAAAAAAGGCGTTTTAAACTGGACTCTAGTCTATGGTAAAAAAGCTATATCTGGACTTATTTTAATAAAAGCTAAAAACAAAGTTTCTACTATAGAAACCTACATTGGACCACCAAGTATATTGGCTGGAGAGAAAGACTTTGCAATGCTAGTAGCTATACCAATAGACAGTTTAGATAATCCTTTTCCTGATAACACTAAGATTACTATTAAACATCAATTTTTAAATATTGAAGAAGAAGAAGAAATTTATACTAAAAATTTAATCTCATATAAAAACATATACTCCAAGAAAAAAAACGGACGCATATTAGTATCTTCTGAATGCCTGCAAATAAATTCAAAAGAGCATACCGTAATAGCTTATCCAGATGTCCCTGTAAATTTTAATATTTCAGCTGAAAGAGATCACAACTATGCCGATGGTAACCAAATAACAACATTTCGCACTTCAATAATCAAAGACATAAATAATAATACTATTGTAGATGGTACTTATGTGACTTTTTATATTACAACTAAAAACAAAACAGTTCTAAAAACTAGTGGAACAACAATAAACGGTATAGCTACTGGAAAAATAATCCATCCCGAATCTAAAAATGAATGGAAAATCAAAGCCTATATAGATGGTATGGCCGAAAGCAATTTCATAACTTTAAACTACAAGCAAGTAATAACGGATTTTAATGTTAATTTCTCTAAAAAAAACAACTCAATAACTATTGGTCCATTACAGAGTTTTATGAAACAAATGATTCCTGATGGCTTAAACGTATCACTTTCTATATATAACGATAATAAACTCGTTACAATAAAAGAAAGAACCTCTTACAATGGCTATGTAACATTTAATTTAAACCCTAAACTTTACGCTAAAGAAAATTATACATTCAAGATTGAAACAGCAGGTTTAGAAAAGACTTTTAATACTAATAGCAAATGGTAAGCTTAAATAAAAAATTATTACGCTTTACACTAATAGCATCATATATTATGGTGACTACATTAATTATTTCTGGTATCAGTGCAGTTTTTAGCTATTTAAACACAGGTGCTGATAGGAGTAACATGTTACATACTGAAATAAAACAAACGGAACATTACTTCCCAAAAGTAATATGGTCTCCTCTAAAAAATAAGGGTAGAAAGATGGACCAAGAAACCCTAAACAGCTTAGAAGAAGATTATTTAAATGCGTTGTATTTTAAACACGTTTCTAATAAAACAAACACAAAAGAAGGCTTAAAAGATTATTACACAGATAATGCAAGAAAAAACCTTTATGACATAATAGATTTAAATAAAAAAAACAACATCAATATAGAATCTACAACACTTAACCACAATATCTCATTAGATTTTTTTAGTGAAGATGGACAGTTAGCGGTAATTACAGATAAAGACGTTTTAGAATACAAACGTGTTTTAAAAAATGAAAAACAGATTTTAGAAACTAAAGAATTATCTACTTATACTATAGTTTTTTTACTTGAAGATGGATTTTGGCGCATTAGACACTCTGTAAAAACGAATGTAAAACAATATAAACCTAAAAAATCTATTATTAATACAGATAGTCTAAAAATTAAAGGAATAAACTATTACCCAAAAGATACACCTTGGGATATGTTTGGATATAAGTTCAATAAAGACACTATAAAAAAAGATTTTAAAATTATAAAGGCTGCAGGGTTAAACTCTGTTAGAATTTTTATTCAATATGATAATTTTGGACAAGCGAAAGTCATTCCTGAAAAAATAGAAAAACTAAAGCAAACGTTAGACGTTGCATTAGAAACCGAATTAAAAGTAGTTATTACGCTTTTTGATTTTTATGGTGATTACTCCATATTAAATTGGACTTTAAATAATTGTCACGCTGAAAAAATTGTTTCAACTTTTAAAAACCATAATGCAGTCCTTGCTTGGGATATAAAAAATGAACCTAATTTAGATTTTGAATCTAGAGGAAAAGAAAAAATAATTGCGTGGTTAGATCAAATGTTAGATGTAGTAAAATTAGCAGATCCTAATCATCCAGTTACAATTGGCTGGTCTAATACACAAAGTGCTTCAATTTTAAAAAACAAAGTAGACCTAATATCTTTCCATTTTTATGAAGATTTAGCAAATTTAGACAAAGCTGTTAAATCATTAAAAAAAGAAGTTTCTGGTAAACCCATAGTTATGCAAGAATTTGGGATATCTTCTTATAGTGGTTTCTGGAGACCTTTTGGAACATCGGAAGAAGATCAATTAAATTACCATAAAAAAGCCCAAAATATAATTGAAGATAATAATTTACAATTTATGTCTTGGACCTTATATGATTTTGTCAAAGTACCAAAATCTGTTGTTGGTAATTTACCTTGGAGAAAAGACACTCAAAAACGATTTGGTTTTATAGACAAAGATGGTGTTAAAAAAGAAGCATTTAAATATATTAGTCAAAAGTGATTTCCTGTAGAATAGTATTTTCTTGAGATGATTTAAAGTTATTTATTTTATCAAATTCGCTTAAATACATTTCAACTATTTTACCCATTGGATATGCGTTAGCTGCTTTAAAATTAGTTTTACCTAAATCTATTCTATAATCATTATTAACAATTATAGTTTCTATAGCTTTGGCTAAACTATCGACAGAATTGGGTTCAAAAAACTCACCTTTATAACCTTCATCTTCAATCAACAATGCTAAATCCCCTAAATCTGGCATAACAACAGCTTTTCCGTAGCTTCCTGCTTGATGTAAAACACCAGAACTTCCAGTTGTAGATGTGTATGGAAAGACTACTACAGCACTTTCATTAAAAAGTTTAGAAACATCTTTCTCTTCCACATAACCTGTAAACCTTACTTGCTTTATATGTTTATATAATTCTTTAATATTTTCTAAATAACCAGGAACATTAGGGTTATCTGTTCCTGCAATAACAATTTCTAGATCTAATCCTGTAGATTGTCTTACTTTCTCTACAGCTTCGATCATGTTTTCTACTTTTTTATAAGTTCCAAATTTCCCAAAAGTCATTATCTGTAATGGTCCATTTGGTAACTTATAATTAGGTTGTTTATCAAAAACATCAAAAGTCCCATGAGGAATTAATCTTACGTTTTTTGCATTATATTTCTCTTTTAATATTGTAACATACTTCTGCATAGTTACTATAACCGTATCGGACTTTAACAACAGTTTTGTTAAACTAGTTCCAATAAATCCATATAGTTTTTGCATTATTTTATTTTTTGTAAATCCAGCAGAACCTAAATCTACTTCTTCTAGAATGTTATGAAGTAAAACGATATTAGTAATTCCTTTAAGTTTGCATACCAATGGTAACATTAAACCCAATGCTGCTGCAATTTTTTTGTCGCCAAATTTCATAAACTGCAAATTAAACAAAACTGCATCTGGCTTAATCTTAGTTATTGCTGCTGTTACACTAACAATGTTTAGGTAACTATTAAATCCCCAACATTCTTTAACTAAAATCTTACAACCATTCTCTGTAAAAAAAACATCTTTAAGCTCTTCTGTTTTATCTGTTAATAAAACAATTTCTGTTACATCATCATTTTGTCTAAAATGTTTAACTAAATGATAAGCATACTCATTTAAAGTTACTTTACTAGGCGGATAAGCGGTTACAATTGCTAATTTCATAATAAAAACATTTACTGTTACAGTATGAAATTGCAATTTTAAATGAAGGTTATATGATATTTTTAGTTATATGACCTTTTGCTGTAGACGAATGGAGAATTACTTATGTTTTATGTACCTATATTACTTTTTGGAATTAAAAAAGAAGTATCCTAATTGGAAAGCTAATAATAAAAACATAGCTACAAGTTGAACAGATACAACCTGTTCTAAAGTATTGTGATAAAATACAATTAAAATAACTTGTAATAACCCAAAAAAACCTGAAAGTACTACCGGTATATACTTATCTAAAGACAAAAAATAATAAGCAAAAATATTAGAGATTGCAAAAATACCTGTTGACAAAGCATATTTCCATAACAAAGATGCTATTGATAGATAGTCTTCACCAAACAAAATTAAAATAGCTGTTTTGGGAAATAAAAATGTAATACAAACAATTGCGCTTGCTATAATTGTAATATAACCTACATACTTAAATAATACCTTAGATGCATCCTTTCCTTCTTTTTTCAATTGCACAACGGTTGGTAATAATAACATTACAAACATCCAAGCTATAAAATAAACAATTCTACCTATTAGGGCTAATGAAGCATACAAACCCGCTTCATAAGAATCAAAATAATGTTTAACTAAAAGAATATCGCTATTATTAATAATAATTTGTGTTAATTCATAGAATGCCGTAATCACAAAAAAAGATCTCATAGACTTTACTAAAGAGTTATCTAGTTTCAGATTATTTTTAAATCTAATTATATTAACTTTAAAAGGAAGCATTCCAAAACAAAAAGATAATAGTATACCTAAAGCTATTACAATAGGCGATTTTATATTAAAAAAATATATTAAACTTAATGTTACTAACAACCTACTTAGCATTTCTAATTGATAAGTTATGGAGAGTTGTTTTAATTGATTAGTTCCTTGGTAAACTCCCCTATTTACACTCATTAAAAAATATAATGGAATACCAACACCAAAAACAACAAACATAATTGAACTAGATGTATTAAAAAGTAACTGTAAATATTTTGAATACACAATTACTAATGCACCAAAAAACAACCCAACAAAAAAAGAATATTTATATACTCTAGAAACAAAGCTCACGAAAATATTACGCTCTAATTCTACTGAAAATTTAGCTGTTACTAATTGGAATGTCATTGCGAAAAAAGAAAGCACTAATAATAAAGTAATTAAAACAGCCGCGTCTGCAAATTGTTCTGGCCCCAATATTCTTCCTAGAATAAGGTTATATAAATAATTCCCACCATTAACAACAAGAACACTTAACATAAAAAAGTGTTCTTGAGTTAATTTAAAATTGAGTGGTTTAAGTTGCAATACCATATTACTAAACTTTAATTACGCTGCATTATCAGATTGAATGTCCTCATAAATATCTTTAGACCCTAAACCATTAACAGAAAAAAGTTTTTGATTTCTAAGTGCGTTCGCAAATAGTGATTTAATAGCTGATACACCATTAGAGTCTATCCCTTTTAAACGTCCTATATTAATTGTTATAGAACTGCATGAGTTAATTAAATACTCAAAATGAATAATAAAAGACCTTGAAGTTGTAGCATTTAAGTTTCCTTCTAAAAAAAATGTTCCGTTGTTTTCTAAAATTTGTAAAGCCATAATAGATTGTATTTAAATTAATATTAGTTTCTGTTGTAAATATCTTATAACAACTCATTTTTTTATTTGTTTTTCGTTGGGATACAAGTTTCTATAGATGAATGATTGGTATAGTTTAACTAACTTGCAAGTAGTAAAAAACAATACTATGAAGCTCAAAAATACATTTACCCTTATTATTATTATAAGTACCTATTTTGGATTTTCACAAGAAATGCAAGAAGGTTTCACCTTTCTAGAAACTGGTAAATACACTAAGGCCGAACTGTTTTTTAAAAACATATTAATAGACTATCCTAATAATAAAACTGCTAGACTATGCCTAGGAAGGTCAATTGGCTTAAATGGAAAACCAGAAAAAGCTAAATTACTTTTCACAAACCTTCTAGCTGATTATCCGAATGACTATGAGGTGAAACTTAATTATGGCGAGGCTTTATTATGGAATAATGATTTTTTAAAAGCTAAAAATCATTTTAAAGATTTAATAAAAGAAAACAATAAAAGTTTTCCCGCATTACTTAGCTACGCTAATACATTATCAAACTTAAAAGAATACAAAGAAGCTCTAACATACGTTAACAAAGCATTAGAAATCTTTCCTAACAACTCAAATGCTCTAAACTCAAAAAAATATATCTATCTAGGTTATGCTTATAAAAAACAACAAAACCAACAATATAATGAAGCCGAATCTTTACTAAAGGAAAATTTAAACCTTTATGCTAATGACAAAAACACTTTATTAAACTTAGCAAATCTTTATTTAATTATTAATAGACCAGAAGATGCTAAAAAAACTTATAATATATTATTACAAAACCCAAATAACAAAATCTACGCTCTTAATGGTTTAGCCTTAACTTCTCACCTAAACACTAAAGAAAAAGAAGCATTACAATTAAGCTCACAAGCTTTTAATAGTTTAGGGAAAAAGACGAATTCTATATTAATACAGCAAACTACAGAACGCTACACGCAAGCCTTAATATGGAATGGAAAATATAAATCAGCAGGAACTCTTATAAATAAATTAAATACACAAGAGCCAAACAAGAACTGGATATTAGCGCTTCGTGCCACACTTAACACCCATAGAAGTGATTTCAAAAAAAGCTTAACAGATTACAATCAAATTCTAGAAAATGACAGTACTTCTTTTGATGGCAATTTAGGTAAAGCTAACACTTTAAAAGCCTTAGGTTTTTATAATAATGCATATCTCTCTGCAGAAAACACTTTACGATTTTACAAGAATCAAAAGGATGCAACTAATTTTATAAAAAATATTGATGTGGTTTTTACCCCTTCTTACGAAGTAAAAACCTTGTATACTTTTGATAATGGAGATAACGAAGCAATCTTTTTTAACAACAAAATAGAATTCCCTATCTCTACAAAATTTAAAATTTTAGGAAATTATAATTACAGAAACACTAGTAATAAAATCACAAACAACAAAGCTAACTCTAGTGACTTAAGTCTTGGTTTATCTTACCAACTATTACCAAATATAACATTTAAGAGTCTTGCAGGAATTACATCCGTTAAAGCAACAACAAATAATTATACACAATTTTTAACTGATATTTCTATTAAAATTAAACCATTTAAATTACAAAATTTAAACATTGGATATAAACGCGAATTACAAAGTTTCAATGCAGAATTATTAGATCAAGAGATTATACAAAACAACTTTTATGCTAATTATAATATAAGTACTAATTTTAATCTTGGATGGTTTACACAATATTTTTACACAAATCAAAATGATGACAACTCTAGAAATTTACTATTCACATCTCTGTATTACACTATTTTAAAAAAACCATCACTTAAAACAGGTATAAATTATCAATACATTACATTTAAAAATCAAGTCCCAGTTATTTACTTTAGTCCAGAAAAGTTTAATGCTGCAGAAATATTCATCAACCTAATTAAAGATGAAATTACAACAAAACCTAAAGAATGCTTTTACGAGTTAACAGCAGCAACTGGATTACAATACATAGAGAACAATTCTAGTC
>NZ_JBELDZ010000038.1:11972-25167 GCF_042094015.1 Aurantibacter sp.
CCTTTAGAGAAACTATTAAACTCTTTGGTAGTTTGGTAATCTAAATCTTTTCTATCTACTACAAATACCACCTTTTTAACTTGTGGCATTTTCATCATTATTTGACTTTTGTTACTAGAACTAATATTGCTTCTGCTACTGCTGCTGGTTTTACATTTAACGAAATTGGTGTACGTTTTAAATGGTTACTATTTAAGAATCCTATTTTTAGAAATAACAAACACTAATTATCTTCACTACTTTAATTTATTAAGCAGATTTAACTCTAAAAAACATATTTAAATTCACAGAATCTATTTAAACAATTTATAAACTAAAAAGAGCTGTTTTTACAACATATTATTCTATTTTTTTGACTTGTACTATGTATAATAAACCTCTAAAATTAATTATTACTATGGATTTTAAACCAATAAAAAATACAAAAGAAATATCTTTTGTATTTTTTATTGGTTGTAATTATAAATTCTATTTAACTATTATTTTTAGTGGTTTATAAAAAACTGAGCCTCCTGAAATCTTAAAAAAATATAACCCAGAACTTAGATCATTCCTTTCTACTGTAATTACATTTCCGCCTTTTTTTATAACACAATCAGCTTGAAATACTATCCTACCTAATTGATCATACAACACATATTTTACAAAATCATTATTTATTGATGTAAAATGAATTTCTGTATGAGTTTCCATTGGATTTGGGAAAGCTTTTAAAATATTATTTGAAGCAGTAAAACTAGTTGTAGATAGTGAATTTGATTTCGAGAAACGCAAGTTTTCCAATTCCATACTTTTAGCTATTTGTATTCCGTCTTCACTAACCATAGTAAACACAATAGTGACAACATCATTAAAATCTAAGTTTGAATTATTGTTTGAAACAAAACTTGAAAATGGTAGTTCATAATCTTGAAATTCATCACCTAAAAAAACAGTTACTTTTTGTTGGTCATGCCAGTCAGTAATACTTTGCTTCACTAAAGTAATCTCTAAATTACCAGTTCCTTTTGCTCTTAATTTAAAAGTATTATAATCTGTTAAGTCTACTGCTTTAAATCTAGGTGTTAAAGCTCTATAAGCAGCAAAATAACTATTCGTATTAGCTGACAACTCAACATTTCTTTCTATCGGAAAATCTAAAGTATCAAAATCAAAGTTATTTTGAGAAACAGTATAATTATTAACTAATGTTCCTGGTTGAGAATTATCTATTCCCCAAGGACCATCAGACATAAATAAATCATCTGGAGTTGCAAATCCCTCTCCAATTCTAAATCCTACATCAAACAGGTTGCCTGTTTCTATTATATGTGACGAGATATAATTATCTTCTAAATTAATTATATCAGATGTATAATTAAAGCTACTTGTTTCTGTAGTTCTAAATCCAGCATCAAAATTAATTTGTTGAGTTGCATTAGTATTAACAATCTCTAGATTTAAACCACCATTTAGATATTTACCTTTTTTTACAAAAACAGTTGGTGGAGTAGAAATATTATAAGAACTAATAGGTTTTTCTATATTTAACAAATACAAAACCTCTTCTCCCAACATATATAAATCGTCTAATGAATTAGACCAAATCTGAAAATTATAAAAAGTAAAATTGCTTTCATACTTATCTAAATTCCAATGACTTTCTATTGCAAAATCAGCGTCGTTATTTATAATTTTAGCAGATAGACTAAGTACAAACTCTATAGTTCCATCAGTATTCTTAATTAATGATTTTATAAAAGGTTGATTATTAATTTCTATTGTAGATACCGATAATAGTTCTGCTCCTAGTAATCTATCACATATATACTTTGTATGTTCATAAACACTATTTTCTGTTTTTAAAGCCAAAATAGAAGCTATTGATATGTCATTCTCTATATAATCTACAGAAAAAACTTCTGTAGCGTTTGTAATACTCAACAAATCGGATGGTGTAGAATTTATAACATAATCTTCGTTAATAGTCTGTAGAGGAATAAAGTCTTGTAACTGTATGTTTGAAACCAAATTTTTCTGAGCATATTGATTTGTTTTCATAATTTTATGAGCAGAGTTTTTATCAAACCTATAACCAGATTTAGCTCTATTAAAACTACGTTTATTAATTTTTTCAGATAAACGACTATTACTTTCTAATCCACCATCGTTAGCTCCAGAAGTTGGAGGAAGTATTGCTGGACAAGATCCATATCCAGAACAAGATGGGTCCTCACAATCTACCAAGCCATCTCCATCATCATCAATTCCATTATCACAAATTTCTTGAGGTACTGGTGCTGTTGGACATCTTGCTCCATCATTACTAGAACTTGACGGTCCAAAAGCAAAAAGATTAGAATTCATAATATCCGTTGTATTTAAATCTTGTACATTTTGAATAACATAAATAGTTCCTGTCTGATTTGCGGAAACATAAAAACGTCCTGAAGCATCAAAATAAACAGCTCCATAAGTATAAGATAAGCCTGTCAATATTGGCACCTCACCTAAAGAAATAACATTTCCATTATTTGGATCTATTCTGTAAAGAATATTACTGTTTTTTTCTACAGTGTATAAATTACCATCTACTGCATTAAAAGCCCAATCATGAACGTTAATATTTTGTGATAATGTTTCTGTTGCTAAATGTTCTGTATAACTAATAGTATCTGGGTCTAAACTAACCTTATAATAAGTAGTTCCTCCTCCTTTTAAATAATAAACACCTTGAGTACTTATATCTCCAACATAACGGTTTGATGTTGGTAATTCATTTATGTAATATGTTGTTGTTGCAAAATCTTTACCTATTCTTACAATAGATTTCTCAGGACTACTTAATGAACCCCAAATAAATCCATCTGTAGGATTATAAGCTGCTGCATTAATATTTCCAGAAGTAACATTTTCTGCTACTAAGTAAGAATTTCCAGACGCTAAATCTATAGAATATACATCGTTATATTGAAATAAATAAGCATTGTAATCACAATTAAATGGAATATCCTGTCCGTTTAAAACAAACGTTATTAAAAGAAAAAAAAAGATAACTTTATTAGATTGT
Source organism: Aurantibacter sp. (assembly GCF_042094015.1). Classification (NCBI taxonomy): domain Bacteria; kingdom Pseudomonadati; phylum Bacteroidota; class Flavobacteriia; order Flavobacteriales; family Flavobacteriaceae; genus Aurantibacter; species Aurantibacter sp. Next base: position 15,022 of record NZ_JBELDZ010000038.1, read on the forward strand.
CGTATTGATTGTTTCATAATAAATGTTTTTAGTATTTATTAAAGTTATAATAACAATATAATTAGTTATTTCATTTTCGACAAATAGAGTTTAAGTATAGACCAATTGATCTTTTAAATAGATTATTATAATAAGTTAAGACGTTTCATTAATTCTGGTCTATTGGATCTACTAACAGGAACTACATCTTTTTTTATTAAAACACTATTATCTTCAATATCGATTATTTTTTTAAGATTTATTATATAAGACCTATGAATTTTTAAAAATAAATCATCTGGTAATTTCTCTTCGATTTTTTTTAAGGTAGAATGTACTGTGTAGTTCTGACTTTCTGTTTTAACCTGAATATAATCGCCTTTTGCTTCTATTAAATAGATACTTGGGATATTAATTTTAATTAAGCGTCGATCTATGTTAACATACAAGTCTTTAACTTCTTCTTTATTGGTTTCTTCTACCTTTTTTTCTAAAACTGCTTGTATATTTTGAGTTTTTTGAATAGCCTTATTAAATCGTTCTTGAGTAATTGGCTTAACCAAATAATCTACAATACACTCATATTCAAAAGCTTCTATAGCAAATTTAGAGTCTGAAGTTGTTAAAATAATTTTAGGTGGATTTTTTAACGTTTGAATAAAGTCAAAACCTGTAAAATCTGGCATATGTATATCCAAAAATATTAAATCTACAGTGTTTTGGTTTAGATACTTAATTGCCTGAATTGCATTAGAAAACTCCTCTAAAACATTAACAGAACTCACTTTTTCACAAAGGTTACTTATAATTAATCTTGCAGTAGCTTCATCATCAATAATGATACAATTCATAAAACAGTTTAGAGCTTAGTTAAATATTTGGTTATTTGATCTAAAATAGCTTCAAATTCTTCTTTTAAAAGAATCTTATCTTCCTTTAAGTTATTTTCAAAATTTGTAGCCACATCATAACCTTTTACAAGCCCTAAAATACTGATTTTATGTTTAAGTTTATGAACTATTTCTGCTGTAGCCTTATAATTTTGAGAATTTATATTCTTTTGATAAACTTTTTTTTCTTCAGGATACTCTTGTTTTATGAGGCTAATTAACTTGTTTTCAAAAGTTTTATCGCCATCAGACATACTTTTTATATAGTTTAAATTTGGCTGTTCCATTTCTTATTTTTTTAACGTAAAGTAAAATATTGTTCCTATTCCTGGAGTACTTTCTAACCAAACAGAACCATCATACAACTTAACAATCTTCTTTACTATAGATAATCCTATTCCTGTAGATGTTATACTTTTATTTAGTGCATGAAAAATTTTAAAAATTTTATTATGAAACTTCTCGTCTATTCCAATACCATTATCTTTTATAGAAAATAAATAATAGTCCTTCTGTTCTTCATAGTTAATTTCCACAAGTCCTTTCTCTTTATCTATAAACTTAATTGCATTACTTATTAAATTTTGAAAAAGCTGCTGTAATTTAGTTTTGTCTCCATAGATTATAGGTAAAGAATCATTAACTCTAACAGTGATATGATCAGGTATAAACAATAGATATTTAACATCTATAATTAATTGAGATAAATCTACATTTGTATTTTCAGAATTATCTGCACCAACACTAGAATAATTTAACACATCTGAAATAAGATGCTCCATTTTTTCCAATGTAGACTCTATTAAACCAAAATGCTCTAATGTAGTTGCGTTAAAATGCGATTTATTATCTTCTTTTATCCAATTAACTAAAGCATCTATACTTCTAAGTGGTGATTTTAAATCATGTGAAACAATATGAGCGTATTCTTGTAACTCAATATTACTTTTTTCTACTTCAAGTAAAAGTTTTTCTTTCTGAATCTCTAAAAATTTCAATTCTGTAATATCTCTAACAATTCCTTGAGCCGCAATTGCCTTTTTCTTTTTATTGTAAACGATACTTCCATTAATATGAACCCATTTTACATCTTTAGATTTATTCAAGATTCTAGTTTCATAATTTTTAAAAAAACCTTTATCACGAAGTGTTCTGAATGAAGACATTGCGTAACTTATATCTTCTGGATAAATTAAATTTATCATATTTACATCTTCAACGTTTATATCATAATCGAATAAAAGTGAAGCTGATTCATTAAACTTTAAAACATTTCCTTTTAAATCTATTACAACATAAGCATCTACAATATTTTCAAAAACCCCTTGTAATTGAGAAGATTTTTCGTCTAATAATTGCTCTTGTTTTTGAGACGTATGATACAATACTCTTGATTTTTCTTCAAGAATTTTCTCTGCAGCTTTTCTAGCTTCTTTTTCACGCTGTAAAGCACGTTGTAAAATATCTATTTGCTTTTGACTCATTAAATTTTATTAATCACAAACCTAACTTCTGTACCATCTTCTTTAATTTTTTCTAATACTATAGTTGCTTTAGAATTAAAATGCTCAAAGGTTTTATTCATTAAACCTAATCCAAAATGATGCATTGCACGACTAGATTTATAGATCATAATTAAAGAATCCATTGTTTTTTCTTCAACCTCAAAAGTTGGTAATTCTGCATCTGGATAAATTTTCCGAACCTCAACATGTATGTGGTTTTCAATTGAAGATATCATCTCTATAGGATCTTTATAAGTTGCTAATAAACCCGGACAACTATCTTCTATTATAGAGAAAAAGTGCTCCGCATAAGTTAGTAACAAATCATCTGTAGAAACACCAGTGTTTTTACTTAAATTCTGAAGTAACTGGAGCATTTCAGAAAAACTATATGTTCCAACAGATGTATAAACACCATTAGATTCTAAATTAGAACTAGTAATAATTTGATCTACCATTTCTATACCAAATTTAGTTTCAACCAAATCTAAAAACTCCGTAAAAATAATACCTTTCATTTATGTATTTATTAATTCATTAGTACTCCAATACATTAAAATAGTTTGTATTTTAACTTTATAATCTTCATATTTTAATGGCTTCAACACATAGCCAGACACACCAACTCTATAGCATTCTAACAAGTCTTTATTATTATTAGATGTTGTTAGAATTACTATTGGTATAAACCTTAAAGTTTTATCTCTTTTTAAAATAGTTAAAAACTCTAGTCCATTAATTTTTGGCATATTTAAATCTAATAAAATTATATCAGGTAATTCTTGACTTTCTTCTAGAAATTCTAAAGCCTCTTCGCCATTATTCGTTTCAATTATTTGATGATTCAGTTTTAATGTTGCAATTACTCTATTAAGCTTCATAACTTCAATAGCATCATCTTCAATGAGTAGAATTTTAAGTTTTTTCATAAATTTATTATAAAACTAAACGTTAAAATAGTTTAGTTCAATCTATTTTATTTAACACCTCGTTAAATAACTCTTAAGTGTCGACGAATAGCAGTTAAGTGTCGGCGAATAGTTTTCTTCAGCTTGTATAGAGATGACAATAATTTAAAAACCATAGATAGACAAAAAATATATTTAGATTATACTTTTTCCTAAAGTTTTCACAAGACAACAAAACCAAACTTCAAAAAAATGTATTTTTACTTATCACTTTGAAAGCTAAATTTAACAAAATGACTCTAGATAAAAAACCAGATAATGTTGTTTTCAATAAAGAAACTCAAACCTATGATGCTTCACTTAAACCTTATGCTACAAATGTTGGTGCGCCAGCAATTAGGATTACCGAAAATATAACTTGGAAAAACAAAAATATAAACATTGCTAATAAAACAATTAAAGCTAAATATTTAGAGTTAAAAACTGAGTACGATAAAATGCTTGAAGAATTAGAGTTTAATAATCTTATTTATAACGCAAAGTTTAATTTTCATCCACTAATAGGCGAAACGTATCATTTATATAATGATAAAAATAGTAATGCTTTTCTCTCCATAATAGCTCCTAACGAGTGTAATTTTGAATTTATTGGTAGCTTTTACTTAAATTCCGAACAACTTTGGAGAAAAAAAGAGATTTAAAACAGTTAAAATTATATTAGTTAACATTTTAAAAGGTTTAACCTTTTCACTTTTTCATTATATTTGAGTTTAAAACCAAACCTAAATGTTCGAAACCTTTTTCACAAATGTAAAATATGGTGTAAACCATGTTTTAGATATCAACGCATATGACCATGTATTATTTTTAATTGTATTAACTGTTCCTTATTTATTTAAGGACTGGAAACGAGTGTTTTTACTAGTCACTATGTTTACAATTGGACATACAATTTCATTACTATTAGCTGTTTACGGTGCCGTAAATATTAAATCAAGTATTATAGAATTTTTAATACCTATAACTATTTTTATAGTGGCACTGTTTAATGTCTTTACTTCTGGAAAAGGCGCTCAGAAAGAAAAAATTGGAATTCTATTCTTCTCTACGCTTTTTTTTGGATTAGTCCACGGTTTAGGTTTTGCAGGTGAATTTAGAATGTATATTGGAAAAGCACAGTCTAAATTAGTTCCTCTTCTAGAGTTTGCTTTAGGAATAGAAATAGCACAAGTTATAATTGTATTCTTAGTTTTATTTCTAGGCTATGTTTTTCAAACTGTTTTTAGATTTAATAAAAGAGATTGGATTATGGTAGTTTCAGCTATTGTTGTTGGCTTGGTTATTCCTTTATTATTAAACAATTACCCTTTCTAAAAAAGCAACTTTTATTAAATAAAACTTAATTTCGCTTCCCATAAACTGCATTTCAAAAACAACCATCAAAACTATTTAATAGGCCGTTTTATTAAAGTAAGCTATATGCCAACAAAAAAACAATTAAAATACGACAAAGCCTATTTAAGAATGGCTAAAGAATGGGGTAAATTATCTTATTGTAAACGAAAGCAAGTTGGAGCTGTAATTGTAAAAGATAAGATGATAATTTCCGATGGCTACAACGGAACACCTTCTAATTTTGAAAACTTTTGCGAAGATGACGAAGGTTATACAAAATGGTATGTTTTACATGCAGAAGCTAATGCAATTTTAAAAGTAGCTTCAAGCACACAATCTTGTAAAAACGCAACACTTTACATTACATTATCACCTTGTAAGGAATGTAGTAAACTAGTACATCAAGCTGGTATTACACGCGTAGTTTATAACGAAGCTTATAAAGATAACTCTGGTATAAAATTTTTAGAAAAAGCAGGTATAGAAATAGTACACATTAACAACTTAGGAGAAACTAATGTCTAAAGCAAAATTATATTTACCACTTATAATTGGTATTGCTATAGCAGTAGGTATATTTATTGGTGGGAAATTAAATTTTTCAGACCATTCAGATCGTGTTTTTGCATCTAACAGTAAGAAAGACAAACTCAATAGACTTATAGATTATATTGAATACGAATATGTTGAAGATGTAAATACAGACAGCATTGTTGATGTTACAGTAAACGAAATTCTAGACAATTTAGATCCACATTCTACATACATACCAAAGGCAAACCTAAAAGAAGTAGAAGAAAGTATGAAAGGTGATTTTATAGGTATTGGAATAAACTTCCAAACTTTTAAAGACACGATTACTGTTATTAGAAGCCTTAAAGATAGTCCAAGCGAAAAAGCTGGAATTATTGGAGGAGATAAGATTATAACTATCAATGGAGATAGTCTTACAAATAATGGCGAAATCAATACCGAATTAATCAAAAACATAAAAGGTCCTATAAACACAACTGTAGACCTTGGGGTTTATAGAAAATCTACAAATACGTTTTTAAATTTTAAAGTTAAAAGAAAACTTGTACCTATTAAAAGTGTCGATGCAAACTATTTGCTAAACGATAGTTTAGGTTATGTAAAACTTAATCGTTTTGCAGAATCTTCATACAAAGAATTTATAACTGCTTTAAAACTATTAAAAAATCAAGGTGCTAAAAGTTTAATATTAGATTTAAGAGATAACCCTGGTGGTTTTATTGCTATTGCAAATCAAATTGTAGATGAATTTATTGAAGATGATAAATTAATTCTTTACACAAAAAATAAGCGTGGCGATATAGAAAAAAGTTTTTCGACTGAGAAAGGAATTTTTGAAAACAATACAGTTTACATATTGATAAACGAAAACTCTGCATCTGCTTCAGAAATCCTTGCTGGTGCATTACAAGATAACGATAAAGGCACTATAATTGGAAGACGTTCTTTTGGAAAAGGATTAGTACAACGTGAAATGCAATTAGGAGATGGAAGTGCTATACGGTTAACTGTTTCAAAATACTATACACCAACTGGAAGATCAATACAACGCAATTATAGCAAAGGAAATGATGATTATTACGACGAATATTTTGAGCGTTACCAAAGTGGAGAATTAACCGATGAAACTAAAATTAAAGTAGACGACTCTTTAAAATTTTCAACACCAAAAGGCAAAACTGTTTATGGTGGTGGCGGAATTATACCAGATGTTTTTGTCCCATTAGACAAAGGAATGAACAACCAAACCTTAGAGTTCCTAGAAAAACGTGGTTTAACAAGTCAGTTTGTATTTGAACTACTTGAAAAAGACAGAACATTATATTCTAAATTAAAAGAAAATGATTTTATAAATAACTATGTCGTTGAAGATAGTATTGTAACTCAATATGAAATATTTTTAAAACAAAAAACAGAATCTAACATTGTTTTTGTAACCTATATAGAAGAAGTAAAACACTACATAAAAGCTAATTTAGCCCAACAATTATTTGGAGGAAGCACATATAACAAAGTACTTAGTAAATATGATAATATGATTGAAAAGGTTTTGGAATTGGAAACACTTTCTGAATAAGATTTCTTTTTTAATTCTAACTTATCAAGTTTATTAGATTATATATACCAGATAAAAACATTAATACAATAGAAAATAAATGCTTTTTAACTCAATAGATTTTGCAATATTTTTACCAATAATTTTTTTATTATACTGGTTTATATCAAATAAAAATCTAAAATTTCAAAACTTACTAATAGTTGTTGCAAGTTATATTTTTTATGGCTGGTGGGATTGGAGATTCCTGTCATTAATATTATTTAGTACAATTATTGACTATCTTATTGGGCAAAAACTTGGGACAGAAAAAAACCAAACTAAACGAAAAATTTTACTTTGGACAAGTATATTGGTAAACCTTGGTTTTCTTGGGTTTTTTAAATATTACAACTTTTTTCTGGACAATTTTATAACTGCTTTTTCGTTTTTTGGAACTGAAATTAATGCGCAAGGACTAAACATTATTTTACCTGTAGGAATTAGTTTCTACACCTTTCAAACTTTAAGTTATACTATTGATGTTTATAAAAGAAAACTTGAAGCAACACAAGATTTTATTGCATTTGCTGCGTTTGTAAGTTTCTTTCCCCAACTTGTTGCTGGTCCAATTGAAAGAGCTACAAATTTACTACCTCAGTTTAATAAAAAAAGACAGTTTGATTATTCTAAAGCGGCAGATGGCATGCGCCAGATACTTTGGGGATTATTTAAAAAAATAGTAATTGCAGATAATTGTGCACAGTCAGCAAATATCATTTTCAATAATTCATCAGAATATTCAGGAAGTACTCTAGTTCTAGGCGCCATCTTTTTTACATTTCAAATTTATGGAGACTTTTCAGGTTATTCAGACATTGCAATTGGAACATCTCGTTTGTTTGGTTTTAATTTAAAGCAAAATTTTGCTTTCCCTTATTTCTCAAGAGACATTGCAGAATTTTGGAGACGTTGGCATATTTCACTTTCATCTTGGTTTAGAGATTATTTATATATTCCATTAGGTGGAAGTTATGGCAGCACTTGGTTGAATATTAGAAATGTATTTATAATATTTATTGTAAGTGGGTTTTGGCATGGTGCTAATTGGACTTTTATTGTTTGGGGCGCATTAAATGCTATTTATTTTTTACCTCTATTATTGACCAAAAACAACCGAAATAACATAGCAATAGTAGCTCAAGGAAAATTATTACCAAATCTAAAAGAACTTTTATTTATGTTCTTAACTTTTGGATTAACTGTATTTGCTTGGATCTTTTTTAGAGCAGAAAACATAGAACATGCTATAAGTTATATTTCAGAAATTTTATCAGCTTCTCTTTTTAAAAAACCTAGGTTTCCTAAAATGTATGACGCTTTAATAACACTAAGACTTATTGGGTTATTCTTAATAATTGAATGGTTAGGACGAGAAGGACAATATGCATTACAGAATTTTGGAATAAAATGGAAACGACCTTTTAGATATGCAATGTACTATGCTATTGTTTTTATTATTTTATGGTTTGGTGGAAAGGAACAGCAGTTTATTTATTTTCAATTCTAGAGTATGAAACAGTTTTTTAATAGAATTTGTTTATTTATAACACTTCCTGTTTTAATATTAATAGTATTAGTTTCTTTACACAATACAACGCCTTTAATGTCTGACTATGATTATGATGGAGGATTTAGACTAAAACAGCAACTATTAAAAAAAAATAAAGATAAGGCAAAGATAATTTTAATTGGTGGCAGTAATCTATCAATGGGACTTAATTCTGGTTTAATTAAATCTTCTTTTCCTAATTATCAAATAATTAATTTTGGGCATAGATTTCAATATGGCTTAGATTTTTATATCAGTCAAATAAAACCGTATTTAAATAAAAACGACATTGTTGTTATAGTACCAGAATATCAATTAATTTTAGATGATTATTTTGGAAATCATGCATTAGCAAAAGTAAAACTAGAAAAACTAAATTATGCCCATTTTGAAATTAACTTATCGCCTAGAGATGTACTTGCATACATTAATCAAAGAATTCGGTTTTTATATAAATTAAAAAAAGGATCTTTTCCAAATAAGGAAAATCATAATAGAGCTAGTGCATTTAATGAATTTGGAGACTGCAATGTGCATTGGTTTTGGGGTAATAAAAAATACTCAAAATATAAAGAACCGTTAATGATTAAACCCATTGACTCAAAACATCTTAAAAATTTTGTTGAGGATTTTAAAAAAAAAGGCGTTGATTTTGTTTTAATTCCTCCTATGTATGAAAAAAACAACCTTAACTCTTGTAAAAACTTAGTTAAAGCAAATGTTGAATTTTACAAAAAATCTGGGCTAACTTATGCATATCCAATGGATAAAATGACATTAGATTCTGACTATTTTTACGATTCACCTTATCATCTTTTACATAAAGGCATTGAAATAAAAACAAACAAAATTATAAATATAGTAATGAATGAAATTAAGGTTTTGCGTTAAATAAGTAAATAAAAACACATAACTTTTTCTCAAAAGTTAACACTATTTATAATTTGCTAAATTTGTAATAAACATAATAGGAATAAACATAATGGTGTGTTTATTCCTACGTTAGCAAAAACAAATAGTACCAAAATGAAATATAAAATAATGACTATTTCTATTGTCCTATTTTCTCTGTTAGGATGTAAGAATGAAGGAGAAAAAAAGGTAGTAACTCAAAATGAGCAAACAATGGATCAAAATGAAATAAAACTCATTGCAAAAGAAACTTACATTGCCTTATTTCCACTTGTATATAATTATGGCACGATGTACAATCAGGCAATTAATAAGAATGCACCAGAATACATAGGAGGTTTTGGGGTATACAAACATTATGGCTTATCTACCCCAGATAATAAGGACATTCCAACACCAAATAATAATACGCCCTATTCTTGGGCTTGGGTCGATTTGCGCATTGAACCGTGGGTATTGACCATGCCTCCTTCAGATGATAATCGATATTATGTGTGTCAATGGGACGATATGTGGGGGTACGTAATCGATGCACCTGGGTCTATTATCGATGGACAAGATGGAGGGCATTACCTATTAACTACGAAAGACTTTGACGGACCAATTCCGAAAGGTATTAAGCGTGCGATTAATTCGGAATCTCAGTTTATTGGAACTTTAACTAGAACCGGAGTAAATGGTCAAGATGACATCCCAGCGATGGAGTATATACAAAACGGATATGTTTTGCAACCATTGAGTTCATACATTGGATCTGAACCTAAAATAATATCAGAAAATATAAATTGGATTAGCTATCAATCGAATGACTTAAAGAACATCAATTTCTTTAGGTACGCAAATTTTATGCTAGACTATATCGTTCCAAATAAAGCAG
>NZ_JBELDZ010000039.1:0-24461 GCF_042094015.1 Aurantibacter sp.
AATGTTTGATGAAGTTAATGCGACAAAACCGCTTTTTCTAGCAATACAATATTTACAGGAGAATTGAGTGTTACTTTTCCGTCTTTGACAAGAAGTACTTGCTGGGTATATGCATCTCTAAGAGTTTCATTATTTTCAAAGAAGGGAGCAACTTTAATTACTTTTTCACCTTTTTCCAACTCCAAGCCAATAATTACTTTATCTTCATTTCGAACTCTTGAAAAAATAACTCCATTCTCAGTAGGAATTACTTGTTGTTTCCCTGCTCCAACTGCTGGATGATTTGCTCGAAACTGTCCAATTTTTTGCCAGTGTGCTAGAATCAATTTCGTAGTTACATCTTCGTTAATTCTACTCCAATTCATCAAAGAACGAAGGTTTGCATCCCCCAAAGCTCCTTCAACCATCAATTCTCTTGCAGATTCATCTCCATAATACACCTGAGAAGTTCCCGGAGTTAACAATAACATTTCGGCAGTTTTAAATGGTTTTTTACGCGTCATGTCAAAGGGTTGACCATCGTCATGTGAGGACAAATAATTTAAAATACCATAACCTTTTAAATCACTATTTAAAATAGTATCGTATTTATTAAAAACAGTTGTCACGTCAGAATTCTTTGCATCCCATTTAATTTCAAAGTTTAGAAGACTATTAAACGCACTGTCGTAATAATTTACCTTCTTATCTCCAAAATCAAATGCTTTTCCAGATGAAACCCCATAATTATATACTTCTCCAACCAAATAAAAACCATTTTGATCCAATACTTTTTCTGGATTGTTTTTTTTAAACTCCTCAAAAGCATAATCACATTCGACTCTAAATTCTTGCCAAACAAATTCTTCTGTGTGTTTTACGGTATCTACGCGATATCCATCAATTCCATATTCAGTAATATAATCTGTGAGCCATTTCATGATATAAAAGCGTGGTGCTCTCGGATGCCCTGTTCGTGCAAAAAAAACATCTAACTCTTTTACTTCTTGCTCATACCTACCTTCAGCTTTCCATTTTGAAACCAACTGCGGTGGCAATACTACATTTTCATTGCTTTCGGTTTTAATGTCGGGTAAGTTTTTCACTAAGGTACACGTAACAGTATGCTCATAATTTGAATAGGTACATTGTGGCGCTGTTCTTACCCAACTTTTTGGCCAAATCGGATCTTCATCTGTCACAGGACCTGTATGATTTATAACAGCGTCTAATAGAATTCTAATACCCTTTTCATGTGCTGTTTCTACCAATTCTTTCAAATCTTCTTTGGTTCCAAAATTTGGATCTATGGCTGTCCAATCTTTTGTCCAATACCCATGATACCCATAACTTTTGCCAGTTCCTTCGTCTGTTCCTGCATGAATTTGCTCGACAACAGGCGTTATCCAAAGAGCATTAATTCCTAATTTAGTGAAATATCCTTCCTTAATTTTTTCTGTAATTCCTTTAAAATCTCCTCCATTAAAACCTCTTAGTTTTGCAGCATCGTCTTTTCTATTAAATTGAATATCGTTTGATGGATCGGCATTCTTAAATCGGTCAGTTAGCAAAAAATAAATATTTGCGCCTTGCCACACAAACTCCTTCGTTGCTTTAGTCAATACGATTCCTTTTTCTGTGGCGGTTTTGCAGCTTATAAAAGTTACTACACTCATCATTAAAAAAAAACTTCTCATCACTAATTGATTATTATTTTAAAAGTTAAAGGTGCAACTTGTAAAGCTTCACCATTTAAATTTATTTTTTCTTCTGAGATCAAATCTCTAAAAACTCCTTTTTCAGTTACTTTTACTTGAGAAGTAGCATCCGAAAAATTAGCCAAATATAAGAGCGTTTTATCCCCTTTCGCCCTTTTTAAAACAAACACATCTTTAGCGCTCTTTAAAACTTCAAAAATCGCTTTTTCTTTCCCTCCATTTAAGGCTGAATTTGTATTTTTAAGAGCGCCTAACTTAGTTAAAAAAGTAAATGTTTTCCCTTTTGTTTTGGGAATTGAATCTTTTTCAAAAAACTTTAATCGATGATTTAAATCGTATTCTTGCCCCGAATATATCAATGGCATTCCCGGGAGAACATAACTTAAGGCTGTTAACATTTCTGCCTTTATACCCATACGTTCCTGAATGGTTCCGTTCCAAGAATTCTCATCATGATTGGTCACAAAGTTCATTAACATATCGTCTTTTTCGTAGCGCTCTTTATAGGTAGTTTGCATGTATGTTTTCAAATCGCTAACGGTTTTCTCACCATTTGCCAAATTGTTCAACAAATGATGTCCATCCCATGCATAAGCCATATCAAAAAGCCTTTCTTTTAGCAATGCTGGTTCCCAAGCTTCTGCCAACATAAAAATATCTTTTTCTGCTCTCAATTTAGGAATTGCATCTTGCCAAAAATCTAAAGGTACAGATCCCGCAACATCACATCGAAAACCGTCAATATTTTCATTTTTTAACCAATACTTCATATCTGCGATCATTTGAGTTCTCATCGCAAGATTGTCATAATTTAAATCTGCTGTATCCGTCCAATCGGTATCTTTTGGATGAACAACCTCCCCTTTTTCATTTTGAGTATAGAATTCTGGATTGGTTTGTAACCAAGTATGATCCCAACCTGTATGGTTTGGCACCCAATCTAAAATCACATAAATTCCATGTTCATGTGCAGTGCTCACCAAGGTTCTAAAATCTTCTATGTCTCCAAATTCAGGATTGATCTTCGTAAAATCTGATACCGCGTAATAACTCCCTAAATATCTACTTTGTTCTTCTTTTGGAAATTCGGAAGCAAACTTACTATCTGCACCACCAGTGGCTTTTCTTTTGGTCTCTGATATAGGGAAAATTGGCATCAACCAAATCACTTTTACACCTAATTTTTTAATTTCAGGGATGTCCTTTGTAAACTCATCAAAAGTGCCTTCTGGTGAATACTGACGAATATTTGCTTCGTAAATAACAGCAGACTCTATAGTTGCATTTGAAATTGGAGGAATTGAATTTACAAGTTCTTTTTGTTCTTTACTACAAGAAAATATAATAAAAGCAATTACGAATAGGATTAGTGTTTTTTTCATCATCAATTAGTTATATGTTATTTTTACTTTTAATTTTCGAGCTACTTTCCAAGTTAAAGGAATTCTGAGTATCTTTTGTTTTGGTGAAGATCGTACTCTTTTTCTTCCAACTTTAATTTTCTTTGGAATCCAATCTACATTATGAATGACCAATTGAATGTCTTTGTTTTTTGGATTCCAATTTTCACCAAATTTTGCTTCAAAATCTATTTCTAAACAACGTTTGGTAAATGATGCTCCAAAGTGAAGCAACTCATAATTTCCTTTCTCAAAAGCGTTAGAAAGCAATCCGTTATCGATATACAATTGTCTTTCACTTTTTGAAACAGCTGCATCATGATAATAATGCAACTCAATGAAATTTGCATCATAATCTTCTGTGTTTTGCATAGCACTTGCCATCGGGATAAAAGCACCAGCCCTTACAAAAGTTGGAATAGTACTTTCTAATACTTTTATGTTTTTTGTTTGTCCACCAGCAATTTTTTCACCAGAATAAAAATTGAACCAAGTGGCAGTTTTTGGAAAATAAACATCTTGGGTTTGTATGCCTCGTTTTAAAATTGGTGAAATTAAAAAATCATTCCCCCATAAATACGCCTTCGAATTTGAGTGTAAGCTTTTGTTTTCAGATTCTTCAAAGAATAATGGACGCATAAATGGAGTTCCTAACTGATTATTTTGGAACGCTAAATTGTAATTATATGGTAATAATTTATAACGTAACTCAATTGATTTTTTTGCAAATCCTCTTGCTTTATCACTTCTAAAAACTGGTTCACTCGCTACACCTTCTTGCGCATGAGGTCTGAAAACTGGCTGAAAAACACCATATTGTAACCAACGTGTATACAATTCATCATCTAAATTATCACCTGCAAAACCTCCTAAATCAGAATGCATATATCCCAAACCTTGCATTCCCATTTGAAGGGCAATTTCGGGCTGACTTTGTAAGCCTCCCCAGGATCTATTTACGTCTCCAGACCAAGGAATCATACCAAAACGCTGAGAACCTGCAGCACCTGCTCTCATTAGAATAAAAGGTCTTTCGGTTGGAAAATCTTTTTGGTAGCCTTCAAAAATTAAACGTGCCCAATCATGTCCATAAATATTATGCACCTCATCTGCAGTTCCTGTTTCATGCAATAATCTACTTGGATGTACTTCTGGCTCTCCTAAATCGCCCCAGACTCCTTGTACTCCAATATTTCTTAGTTCTCTATAAATATTCCAGAACCATTTTTTTCCTTCAGGATTATAGATATCTATCAACCCAGTGTTTCCAAAATAGAAATCAAATTTATAGGGGTTGCCGATAGAATCCTTTCCTAATATTTTCTTTTCTGCTACTTCCTCCCATTTTTTGGAAGTTGTTAAAACAAAAGGCTCAGTTATTAAAATCGTTTTAATACCCTTTTTATTAAATTTAGAAATCATCCCTTTCATGTCTGGAAAAGAGTCTTTATACACTTCTAAATTCCCCATAGTGCCTTGGATTTCTTTTCCAAACCAATACAAATCTAAAATAACTGCGTCTACAGGAATTTCGTCTTCTTTAAATTTATCGATCGTTGTTTCTGTTTCTTTTTGTGAATGGTAACCAAATCTGCTAGAAAAATTACCAAAAGTCCATCTTGGAGGCAAAGGTTGTTTTCCTGTTAAATTGGTATAACTATCGATTAGATCAATCCAAGAATCCCCCGCAATAACCTGATAGGTTTTACGCCCAGAAATAGTTTCGTAGGTTATAGAATTGTCTTTTTTACTATCTAAATCTAAAAAACCAATGGGTGCATTATCAAAATGAAGCATATACATTTTTGAAGACAATACAATTGGCAAGGTGAAATTCATTAACTCAGAGCGGGTCTCATAACCATAATGCGCTCTATTATAAAGTTGCAAGCGATTTCCTCTACGATTCATACCTAAAACTCTTGCGCCTCCTCCATACAAAACTTCCTCCTTAGTAAGATTTAATTGTATTTTTTGATGTATTGAATCTTTTGAATATCCTGTTTTTTCTGAAGTAATTTTATTGCCTTTATAGAAATATGAAATTTGAAATGGTTTTTTTTGAATTTGTAGAGAGATGCCTTCAGTGTTCAAAACAAGCGAATTAGCAGTTTCCTTTAGAAAACGATTATCTATTAAAATGGATTTTAAAACGACTGCATGAGAAATCTTTACATCCTCTTCTCCAGAGGGTATAAATGAGGTTTCAATTATTTTATTCGAAAATAATCTGATTTTATAAGCTCCATCATTGACCTTAATTTCTAAGTGGGTTTTCTTATTTGTCATTGTCTCAAAAATTCTATTTGAATTTTGTGCAATTACAAATGCGGGTAGTATCAATAATAAGAATGTAAGTCTAAAATGTTTCATCAATTTTTGAAAATAAAAGTGAATGGAATATCTAATCTTTGTTGCCATGATTTTTCTGAATGATCTGTTCCTTCAAAAAATAAATTCTTATAGTTTTCTCCAATAACATACCCTTTACCTAAAAAAAGTTTATCTACAATTGGTGCGTATTGAGGATACAATTGATCTAATGTTTTATTCCCATAATCAAAATATAATTTATGCGATTTAGAATCTGGTGCATTTTCTTCTAAATATTTAAAAATTGCTGCTGGTAAAGGGTTTTTTGGTGACGGAGTTAAACCTACCCAATGGGTGGATAGGCAAGCTGCTGCGCCAAAAATTTTTGGATATTCTGATATCGCATACCAAGACATTAACCCGCCCATAGATGAACCTGCAATTGCGGTATTTTCTTTATCTGTTTTAACCGAGTAAGTTTTATCTATATAAGGTTTTAACTCATATACAATAAATTTCAAGTAGGCATCACCAGAAAAACTCTCTAAAGTAATTCCTTTTTTAATCGCATTTTTTTTAATAGAATCTAACTGCTCTTCTGCTAAATAATTAAAAGATTTCTGTGGGTACAAATCTAAAAAACGAATCTTCGGGATATTATGAACTCCTATTACAATAAAATCTTTTGTAATTTTTTCTTCCATTAATTTGGTAGCAACCTCATCCACCATCCATTCTTGCTGATTCCAGGTAGTCGTTGCGTCAAATAAGTTCTGACCATCATGCATGTACAAAACTGCATACTTTTTTTCAGCAGAATAATTTTCTGGTAACCATACATCTACAGGTCTTGGCACTATGTTTTTTGATGGAAAACGAACAATACGCATCAACTTCCCACTCGCTAATACTGCATTTTCAACAACTACAGCGGTCATTTTAGAACGTTCTTGTGCAAACGCTTTTATTGGTAAAAACAAAAGAATCGAAACAAAGAGTATGAAATGTTTTTTCATGATCAATTTAATTTTGTCGTTAATAAAGTCACGCCTCTTTTAGTGAAACTTATTCCTGTATCCCAAGTTATTTTTTCTCCAGATATGACATTTTTTAATATTTTACCCTCTAAACCAATTTCAGAATATCTTTTTAAATCGAGATGAATTGGTTTGTCATTTTTATTTAAAATGAGCACAACAATTTCTTTATCTATAATTCTAAACAATAGATAGGTTCCCATATATGGTGCAAAATGAATTGTTTTCCCTTCGTGAATGGCTTTGGTGTTTTTACGAAAATTCAACACCTTTTTCAAGAACATTTGCATGTTTTTTTGATCGGCCTTTATGCCTTTTCCTGTAAATGCATTTACGGCATCACCTTTCCATCCACCAGGGAAATCTGTACGAATTAAACCATGGTCTCCTGGCTTCTCAAAGTCATCCATTAGAATCTCTGTTCCATAATAGATTTGAGGAATTCTAGGCATCATTAAATAGAAAGAAAGCGCCATTTTTGTATTTTCTAAATCTCCATTTAATTGCGTATAAATTCGGCTCATATCATGATTGTCTGGAAAAATCATGATATCTTTTGGTGTTGCATAATGAAAATCATTGGCCAAGCCTTCATACATTTTAACCAACCCCGTATCCCAAGATTCTTTTTCATTAATGGCATCAACTACATTTCTTTGCATGGCAAAATCCATCGTAGAAGTTAAATTAGAAGCATATCCATCTCTATTATTTGCACCTTTTTGCCAGTAACCTATTAACAACGGATTATAGCTCCATTCTTCACCAACAATAGAGAAATTTGGATACTCTGCCATAATAGCTCCTGCCCAATTACTCATAAAATCTTTGTCTGGGTAAGGGTATGTATCTTGTCTAATACCACTTAAACCGATAGTTTCGATCCACCAAATACTATTTTGAATGATGTATTTTGCCATGAACGGGTTTTTCTGGTTTAAATCTGGCATTGTGGCAACAAACCAACCATCTGAGTTTCCTTTTTTATCACTTTTAGAAGCGTACAAATCTTGATTTGAAGTTCTTAGATGATTTGAAGTTATTAATGCTCCGTTATTTTCAAAGTTTTCTTGGAAATTTAGCCAATCATTAAATGGTAAATCATTCATCCACCAATGTTCGCTACCACAATGGTTTGCGACTTGATCCATAATTAATTTAATGCCTTTTTCTCTCGATTTGTCTGCCAATTCTCTATAATCTGCCAATGTTCCATAACGTGGATCTACTTCGTATAAATCTGTAATTGCATAGCCGTGATATGACTGACTGGGCATATTATTGGTTAATAATGGACTAGACCAAATAGCAGTAAAGCCCATATTATCAATGTACTCTAAATGACTTGTAATTCCTTTTATATCCCCGCCATGACGTGCATAATCATCATTTCTATTAATGCTATTTTCTTTTAAAAAATGAACAGATTCGCTGTTTTCATTAGCCGTT
Source organism: Aurantibacter sp. (assembly GCF_042094015.1). Lineage (NCBI taxonomy): Bacteria > Pseudomonadati > Bacteroidota > Flavobacteriia > Flavobacteriales > Flavobacteriaceae > Aurantibacter > Aurantibacter sp. The sequence goes on from NZ_JBELDZ010000039.1 coordinate 7,897, forward strand.
GAAACTGCTAAACCTAAATCGTTTGTTGCATCTGCGTTTGCAAACCTGTCTGGAGTTATTAAATATAAAACATCTGAACTGTTAAAACCAATGTAGTTTTCGCTAGGTTTTTCTCTTGCTTTTAATTGATATGTATGTGCTTTTATATCTCCGTTTTCAGAAGTAAAAATAATATCAAATTTCCCAGGATCTGTTCTTTTGTCGATCTTTAAATCGATAAATAAGTAGTTTTTACTTCTAGCAGTGTGTACTTTTTCGATAACAACACCTTTATATGAAATAGAGGGCTTGAAACTACCTATACCCTTCTCTTTTACTAAAAGTTGTAATGAAACATCTTTAAAACCAATAAACCAGTTTGGTGGCTCAACTCGTTCCAAAGAGTTATTGGACACTGGTTTTATAGAATCAAAAGCTTGTTTTTTATTGTCACAAGAATACATCAATCCAAAAATTAAGAGACATAAAAGTGCTTTAACTAATTTCATACCGTTGTTTTTAAACTGTTTTTAGAACATTTGGAGTAACATTTACAAAATCACCATTGACTACTATTTTGAGATCATTCAAGCCATCTAATTCAAAAGTTGTTTCAGAATGACTGATGTTTACTTTTAAAACCTGGTTTCTAAAGTTGACTTTAAACGAATAATTTTTCCATCTTTTTGGGATTTTAGGCGCAAATGTTAACCTATTATTGTGGATCCTCATACCTCCAAAACCTTCAACAATGCTCATCCAAGTTCCTGCCATTGACGTAATGTGCAAACCTTCTTCTACTTCGTGATTATAATCGTCTAAATCTAAACGAGATGTTCTTAAGTAAAAAGTATAGGCTTGCTCAATTCGATCTAATTTTGCGGATTGAATACTATGAACACAAGGGGAGAGCGAACTTTCGTGAACTGTAAGTGGTTCGTAAAAATCGAAATGACGGACTAATTCTTCTGTTGTAAAATGGTCTTCAAAAAGGTAAAAACCTTGTAAAACATCTGCTTGTTTAATGTAGGGTGAACGTAAAATACGATCCCAACTCCATTTTTGATTGATGGGTCTTTGACTGCTATCTAACTCTGAAACGGTTATCAATTCTTTGTCTAAAAAACCATCTTGTTGTAAATAAATATCGTTTTTTTCTGAATATGGAAAATACATATTATCTGCAACTGCTCGCCATTTTTTGAGTTCTTCATTTGTAATATCTACTTTTCCGATAATCCTTGAATAGTCTGAAATGTAGTCATTTTTAACAATTTCTAAATTTTCTAAAGCATAATTAATACACCATTTTGCAATGTAATTTGTATACCAATTATTATTGATATTATTCTCGTATTCATTGGGACCTGTAACACCCAAAATCATATACTGTTCTTTATCGGATGAAAAGGTGGCTCTTTGCTGCCAAAAACGAGCAATACCAATTAAAACTTCCAATCCTTTTTCTGGAATATAAGAATAATCGTTTGTGTACCGATGGTAATTATAAATTGCGAATGCTATTGCTCCATTTCTATGAATTTCTTCGAAAGTAATTTCCCATTCATTATGACATTCTTCGCCATTCATCGTTACCATAGGATACAATGCTGCACCGTTTGTAAACCCTAATTTTGTAGCGTTTTCAATTGCTTTTTCTAAATGTGCGTGTCTGTATTCTAATAAACGTCTTGCCACTTTTTGGTCTTTGGTAGCCATATAAAAAGGAATACAATATGCTTCTGTATCCCAATACGTGCTTCCACCGTATTTTTCTCCAGTAAATCCTTTAGGACCAATATTTAACAATGGGTCTTTTCCTAAATAGGTTTGATTTAAATGAAAAATATTAAAACGGATTCCTTGTTGTGCTTTTACGTCTCCTTCTATGGTAATGTCTGATGTACTCCATATTTTTGCCCAGGCTTCTTTTTGCATTTCTAACAGCCCCTCAAAACCTAAGTCTGTTGCTAATTTTAATGCTTCTTTAGCTGAAGAGATCAATTCATTTCTATCTTGATTTCTATCAACGGTATAACCTCCAATTTTATGAATGATAAATGAATCTCCTTGTTTTATGTTTTTCTCATATTTGGATGACGCATAACTAGCAGATTTAAAATCAACAGATTTAACCGCTACTTCTTTGTCGTTTAAAAACAACTTAGATTCCATAAAGGTACATGTATGGAAATTTGTCTTCATCGTTTTTGCTTCAACAAAAGATTGTTTCCCTTCTTGAACAATATTTAAAACATCCCAAAATTGATCATCCCAATTGGTGTCTTCATTCATAATTCCTGCATCTAGGTATGGAGTAAATGATATCTTTGCATCATAATTAAGCGGTGTAACAGAATATTTTATTGCACCTACCTCATCAATGTCTAAACTTAAGAAACGTATGCTCTCTACTTTAATTTGAACGCCATTTTGAAGTGTTGCAAAAAAAGATCTTGAGAGCCAACCTTCTTTCATGTTCAACTCACGTTTAAAATTTCCGATGGTAGTACAGGTAAATAAATCTATCTGCTCGTCATTCACAAAAACATTAATACCAATCCAATTTGGGGCATTCAAAACTTTTGCAAAATATTCTGGGTATCCATTTTTCCACCAACCAACTCGGGTTTTATCTGGATAGTATACTCCGGCAATATAACTTCCTTGGAAAGTGGGTCCAGAATAAAATTCTTCAAAATTTGCACGTTGGCCCATAGCACCGTTTCCAATACTGAAAAGGCTTTCTGAAGATTTTACACTTTCTGGATTAAATCCCTCTTCTATAATTGACCAATTATTTGGTACTATATAATCTTGATTCATTCTCTTAATAATTTAAATAAGCTTTCGCTTATTTTATTTTTTCTTAACCTCTTTTAAAAAATCTGTAGAAATCTCTGTGAAATCTCTAAAAATATAATCTGCTTCATGTAATATTTTTGCATCTCCAATTCCAACAGAAATCATATATGCTGAATTTGCTGCCTGAACTCCTGCAACAGAATCTTCAAAGACAATACAGTCTTCTGGCGGCATTCCTAACTGCTTTGCAGCGATTAAAAACACTTCGGGATCTGGTTTTGCTTTGCTTACGTTTGTACCATCTACAATGGCTTCAAACTTATCAATTAAATTCACTTTGTTTAAAATTAGCCTTGCATTTTTACTTGCAGACCCTAATGCTACAGGTTGACTTTCGTTACCTAGAAAGTTTAATATTTTTATGACATCGGGTAAAATTTCACTTTCACTCATTTCATGTACATGAAGTAAATAATCATAATTCTTAGAAGTCATTAGACGTGTAAAATGAGCTGCTGAAATTGTTTTATTTCCCCAAGCTAAAATTTTCTCTAAAGACTTTACTCTACTTACTCCTTTGAGTTGTTCGTTTTGTTCTTGAGAAAAATCGATACCAATAGAATTGGCTAATTTTTTCCATGCCAAAAAATGGTATTTAGCTGTGTCTACAATAACACCATCTAGATCAAATATATATCCTCTTTTTTTCATTTATATGGTATCCTCTTGAAATGTAATTGCATTTTTTTCGGTAATAAGTAGATTGCAAAAACCTGCAATTATTAAACTTAAACCTGCTACAATCATCGCGTTAATTGTTTGTTTGCCTAAAAGACCTGTAATAAAATTAATACCTCCAAGCGCAGCAATAATTTGCGGTATTACAATAAACATATTGAAAACACCCATGATCACACCCATCTTCTTTGGATCTACGGAACTTGATAACATCGCATACGGCATTGATAAAACACTCCCCCAAGCAAAACCAACTAACGTAAATGATAAGGCTAAATATTCTGGTGATGGAATTAAATACATTGATATAAAACCGAGTCCACCTAAGATTAAAGATCCCATATGAACATGTTTTCTATTGATGCGTCTTGTTCTTGTATATAAAACCAGGACTAATGCAAATGCCATAGAAGACAATCCATAGATACCCATATAAGAACCAACTTCATTAGAAGATTTTTGAAATGCAGTATTTTTAACATCAAATGCAGCTTTTTGGATCGCATCAGTCATTACATACTCTTTTTCTATGGGAGCGGGAGTTTTAAAAACGTGTTCTGTTAAAGCAGGGTTTGCCATACTCCACATTGTAAAAAAAGCAAACCAGCTAAAAAACTGAACTAAACCCAACTTTTTCATAACGGTTGGCATATTTTTAATGTTTTCTAAAATATCTGAAACAAAACGGTTTTTTTCTGCTTTTTCTTTTTCGAAAGCTTCCATATCTTCTGGCGGATATTCTTTTGTCGTAAATACAGTATAAAAAATACTTACTAAAAAGACAACTGCACCAATTGCAAAAGCAACTTTTACTGACATAGGAACGATTCCTGATTCAGCAGAATCGCTAACTCCAAACTGTGAAACCATCCAAGGTAAACTACTGGCAACCCAAGTACCAACACCAATAATAAGTGTTTGAATTACAAAACCGTAAGATCTTTGAGAATTTGGTAATTTATCGGCAACTAAAGCTCTAAACGGCTCCATAGATATATTGATAGAAGCATCTAAAATCCATAGAAAACCTGCAGCAACCCAAAGCGTTGGTGAATGAGGCATTGCAATTAACGCCAATGAACTTAGAATAGCACCTATTAAAAAATAAGGGCGTCTTCTCCCCCACCTTGTACTCCAGGTTCGGTCACTCATGTAGCCAATAATTGGCTGAACAATAAGACCTGTTAGTGGAGCTGCTATCCAAAGAATTGGAATGTCATCAATTTCTGCACCTAGTGTTTGGAAAATTCGAGACATAAAACCGCCAGTTAAGGCCATCCCAAATTGTATTCCTAAAAACCCGAAACTCATGTTCCAGATTTGCAAGAAACTTAATTTCTGCTTATTCATTATCGTAAAATATTAAATTAATATTACGATAAGCTTTTAGACTTATCAACTAATAAATTTTGTGGAATGTAATTTATTGATAAATCGATTATTAAAGTTGTAAAGTTATAAATTTTTGTGAAAAACCATAAAGAAACTTTTTTTTTCTACGACGACGGTTTCGTAGACTCTCTTAATTTAAGATTGCTAGATATTACAATTTTCTTTGGCTCGTATACCTCAGCTTCTTTTTCTATCCGCTCAATTAAAACCTCTACAGCTTGTTTCCCCATTTCAAGACCATGCTGTGCAATTGTGGTAATTGATGGTGATGAATATTCTGAGATTAAACCGTCTGTAAAACCAATTACAGAGAATTCTTGCGGAACTTTATATCCTTTTTCTTTTGCGATTCTCATAGCAGTTGCTGCATAAATTTCATTTACAGCAAAGACAGCATCAATATCTTGATCAAATACACGTTCTATTTGTGCTTTAATATTTTCTTTTTCTTCAATTTCAATGATCAATTTTTTATTGACTGATATTCCTTTTTCAGAAAGTGCTTTTTCATAACCCTGTCTTCTTAAAGTACCTACATTTATATGTTCTGGCGTAGTAATTAAAGCGATTTTAAGACTGTTTTGGTTCAATAAATACTTCGTTGCTTTGTAACCTGCACCCACATCATCTACCACTACTTTATCACATAAAACTTCATCTACAACACGATCAAAAAGGACTAATGGAATTTCTTCATTGACCAAATCTTTGAAATGTGTAAAATCTTTTGATTCTAGGGTTTCTTTTGCAATGGAAACGATAAGTCCATCAACACTTCCATTAGAAAGTACTTTCAAATTCTCTACTTCTTTCTTGTAGGACTCATTCGAAAAACAAACCATAATATGGTAGCCTTTCTCACTCGCTCCTTGTTCGATTCCTTTAATTACCGTTGAGAAAAAATGATGAACGATCCTTGGAAGGATTACACCAATAAGTTTGGTTTTTTGATTCCTTAGCTGTAGCGCTAAACTATTTGGTTTATAATTAAACATTGCCGCATAAGCTTTAATCTTGTCTTTAGTGTCGATACTAATTTCATGACTATCTCTTAGCGCTTTTGAAACTGTAGATGTTGAGACCCCTAGTTCCATTGCAATTGTTTTAATTGTAATTTTTTGCTTCATATTTTACAAAAATGAGGATTTATTGTGTGTTTTATGTGAATATATAAAAATAAACACGAAAGTTGTCAACACGAAATCGGTTTCGTAAAATGAATAATGATTGGTTTTTAAAAGAAACATACTACATTTATCCTGTGGGATGTAAGTTTATTGTTATCACAACTCAAATTTACAGTTATTATTTAATAAAACAAATATGAATAAAATTAAACTATTAGTGATTGGTCTTCTTTTGAGCACTACTTTTACAATGTTTGCACAACAAACAGTAAAGGGTGTTGTTAAAGAAAAAACGACGGGTGATACTTTGCCTGGAGTTAGTGTCATTATAAAAGGCACTTCAAATGGATCTGAAACAGATTTTGATGGAAGGTTTCAAATTTCGAATGTAAAATCTGGAGATGTTTTAGTCTTTAGGTCTCTAGGATATTCAGAAAAAGAGGTTACTATTGGTGAAACCTTAGACCTTCTTGTAGAATTAATCCAATCTTCTGAACAACTAGATGAAATTATTGTTATTGGATATGGTACTACTACTGTTAAAGACGCTACAGGTTCTGTAGAATCTATTACAGCAAAAGATTTTACGAAAGGAAATATTGTAACTCCCGAGAACCTTTTAAGTGGTCGTGTTGCTGGTGTAAACATCATCACAAGCGGTGCTCCAGGTTCAGGATCTCAAATTAGAATTAGAGGAGGGTCTTCTCTTAACGCATCAAATGATCCACTAATTGTTATTGACGGACTACCAATGTCAGGAACTGCAGGAGGATCTAGAGGGGTGCTAGCGAGTATAAATCCAAATGATATTGAATCTTTCTCTGTTTTAAAAGATGCTTCTGCAACGGCCATTTATGGCTCTAGAGGTGCAAACGGTGTTATTATTATTTCAACCAAAAAAGGAAGAAGCGAATATTCTTTGGACTATGATTATCAAATGGGTTTTGGTGAAATTACAGATAGAGTAAGTATGTACAACGCAGAAAGCTTTCGAAGTTTGGTAAATTCTCAGCCAATTACGGGCTCCATGATTCCTACAAGCTTATTGGGTAGTGCCAATACAAACTGGCAAGATGAGATTTATCAAAAATCTGTTTCAACACAGCATAATATCACTATAAGAGGTCAGGTTTTCAAAAAAATACCAACACGATTATCGATTGGGTTTGCTGCTATTGAAGGAAATATTCTTACTTCAAAATATGATAGAGCTACAGTAGCCTTATCTATGAATCCAAGTTTTTTTGATGATCACTTAAAAGTGAACTTAAATTACAACAGAGCCTTTGAAGACAATCGTTTTGCTGACGCTGGACAAGTAGGAGCGGCACTTCGTTACGACCCAACACAACCTGTTTATGATGCTTCTTCTCCTTTTGGAGGTTTTTACCAACACTACACAAGAGACGCTCAAGGGAATGTAATTCTGTCTAATGGAGGAACCAACCCGGTTGCAGCACTATTGCAAAATAATAACAATTCAGATGTTTTTAGACAATATGGAAATTTAAAAGTAGATTATAAATTTCATTTCTTACCAGAATTGACGGCTACTGTAAATGTTGGTTTTGACAAATCTACAGGAAAAGGAACTAGCATGAGTTCAATAGAAGGACCCGCAAGTTTTAATAGCTTGTATGTTGGAAATGATTCAGGATTTACAAGTGAGGTGCTTAACGAGTCTTTAGATGGCTACCTTAATTATGTAAATACTTTTGGAAAAGTAAAAACAGACATTACTGCAGGGTATTCTTACCAAACTTTTAATGGTTCTGGAAACTCTACAGGAAATACACGAAATCCATCCGATCAAGGAGCTACTTCTTATAATGCAACACCTGTTGTCTTAATTGGGTTTTTAGCAAGAGCAAATTTTACTTTTAATGAAAAGTATTTACTTACACTTAATTTTAGAAAAGACGGAACTTCTCGTTTTGGACCTGAAAATAGATGGGGTAACTTTGGAGGTGCCGCAGTTGCTTGGAATATAAGTGATGAAGAATTTCTAAAAAACAGTGATTTAATTTCTAATTTGAAATTAAGAGCAAGTTATGGTGTGAATGGACAACAAGACGGAATTGCAGGAGATTTATATTTAGACAGGTATCGTTTTGGAAATCAAAATTCTCAATATATTTTTGATGGAACACCAATTCAATCTACCATTCCTACAGAACGTAGTAATCTGAAATGGGAGAATACAGCAACAGTAGAATTTGGACTCGATTATGGTTTGTTTAATGACAAAATCACGGGATCTATCAATGCATTTCAAAAAAATTCTACAGACTTATTATCCAATGCTCCAGTAGCAGATGGTAGTAATTTTACAAATAGAGTTTTGCAAAACATTGGAGACCTACAAGTAAATGGATTAGAGTTTACTGTAAATGCAGATGTTATTAAAACAGAAGACCTAGAATGGAACCTTAATTTTAATGCAACCTACTTAGATAAAGAAATTAAAGAATTAGCCCTAAACCAAGACATTACAACAGGAGGTATTTCTGGAGGAACTGGAAATTTCATTCAACTTTATAGTGAAGGTTTTGCTCCAAACTCATTTTATGTGTACAAGCAATTGTATGACACTGCGGGAATGCCAATTGAAGGTGCTTATGCAGATATAAATGGAGACGGTATTTTAAATTCTCAAGACAGGTACCTAAAAGAAAATCCACAAGCAGATGTTTCTTTAGGGTTTCAATCGAGTTTAAATTATAAGAATTTTGATTTTGCATTTAACTTAAGAGCAAACATTGGAAACTATGTTTACAATAATGTGAATTCTTCTTTAGCACAATATAGTTTAATTTTAGATCAATCGGTTTTAGGAAACATTCCTACTTCTGTAAGCAATACCAACTTTTTAAGAACTGCTGATGTTATTTTATCAGATATTTATTTAGAAAATGCTTCGTTCTTAAAAATGGACAACATTACATTAGGATATACTTTTGACAAGATCAACCCCATAAATAAATTTGATTTTAATAGTATTAGAGTATGGGCTGGAATGCAAAATGTATTTACACTTACAAACTATACAGGACTAGATCCTGAAGTTTTTAACGGTATTGATAATACAATTTATCCAAGACCAAGAACATTTTTGGTAGGAGCAAACATTAAATTTTAATTTATTATGAAAAAAATATTAAAAATAGAAAGAATATCTACCATCCTTTTTGTGTTCTTTATCGCATTTTCTTCTTGTACTAACGAGTTAGACATTACACCACAGGATGATCAAGATTTGTTAGGTGATGAATTTTTCGCAAACGAAAGCTCATACAAGCAATTATTAGCAGGTGTCTATGGAAACCTATCTTTAACTGGTATCGATGGTCCAGGATCTTCAAATATTGAAGGTTTAGATGCAGGTACAAGTCAATTTGGCCGTGTACTCTTATACTTACAAACATTATCAGCAGATCAAATGATTTGGTCTTATGAGAATGATCCTGGTACAAGAGAAATTCAACGTAACCTTTGGAGTGCAGATGACCCTATTATTTTAGGGATGTTTGGTAGAAGCCATGTAACAATAGCTTTTGCAAATAATTTCTTAAGAGAAACTACAGATGCTAAATTAACGGAAAGAAATGTTTCAGATGTTGTAAGAACAGAGATTGTAGCCTATAGAGCAGAAGCACGTTTGCTTAGAGCTTTATCTTACTACTATATGATGGATTTATTTGGTCAAGCAAATTTTGCCACAGAATTAGATGCAATAAATGCACAACCATTAGCTTATAATAGAGTGCAATTATTTGAATTTATAGAATCTGAATTGAAAGCAATAGAGTCTGATTTATCTGATCCAATGACCAATGAACACGGGAGAGCAGACAAAGCAGTTGCAGCGATGATTTTGTCTAAAATTTATTTAAATGCAGATGTTTACATTGGACAAAGTAAATATGATGAATGTGTTACAGAGTTAAATAAAATAATAAATGGTGGTTATTCATTAGCGCCAGATTATTTATTAAATTTCATGGCAGATAACAATACAAATGCTGCAAGAAATGAGATTATATTTCCTTTAATTTCTGATGGTATTAATACTCAAAACTATGGACCTACTACTGTTATCATTAATGGTTCTGTTGGAAGTATAGAAGCAAACGGTGCCGAAGTTGGTGTTGGTGCAGGTGGCTGGGGTGGAGCCCTTAGAGTTAGAAAACAGTTTGTGAATTTGTTTGAAAACAGTATTTTTGATACAGACACAAGGAATACGATTATTTCAGAAGGTAGATCCAAAGAAATAACAGATATTTCTGATAAAGATCAAGGATATATTATTCAAAAATATTCAAATGCTTTATCGATCGGTGGGTATGGTCCAGATCAAACTTTTGTAAATACTGATTTCCCTTTATTTAGATTAGGAGATGTGTATTTAATGTATGCAGAAGCGCAATTAAGAGGCGCTTCAAATGCGACACAAATTAATGCGCTAGCGTATGTAAATCAATTACGATCAAGAGCAAACAATCCACAAGCAATTCAAAGTGGTGATTTAACACTCGATTTTATTTTAGATGAAAGATCTCGTGAATTGCACTGGGAAGCACATAGAAGACAAGATTTAATTCGTTTTGGAAAATATACAGGTGGATCTTATAATTGGGCTTGGAAAGGAAATGGTAGCAATGGTATTTCTTTACCAGATCACATGAAATTATATCCGATACCAGCTGCAAGTTTATCAACAAATCCGAATTTAACTCAAAACCCTGGTTACTAAATCAATATAAATTATAAAAGATGAAAAAAATTAAACATATTTCAATAGCCAGCATTATTGGTTTGGTCTTATTAATCTTCGCTTCGTGTGATGATTCATCTGAACTATTTAATGTATCTGCAAATCCTAATGCAGCAGTTTTAGCAGATTTAAACTTTACAATGATAGAGTTAGATGCTGTGAATACAAGTAATCCAGCGGTAACGTTAAATTGGCAATCTGCAAACTACGAGCAGCAAACATCTATTAACTATTCAATTGAATTTGCAAGTGATGTTGATTTTACGGCGCCCGTTGTAGCTTCATCAATCACAGGACAAACATCAATTACATTGTCTGTTAATGAAATTAATGCAGCTGCAGGGAATTCAGGTTTGAATCCATTTGAATGGGCAACTCTTTATGTTAGAGTTGTATCGTCAATAGGATCTCAGAACGGATTACCAATTCCATCAAATACAATTCAGTTTGAAGTATATCCATTCTATAATTATGTGTTTTCTGATTATTATTTAGTTGGAGATGCAACTGCACCAGGTTGGAATAATAACAATAACAATCCTGCTCTTTTTAGAGATCCAACCGATAGTAATGTATTTTATTATACTGGGTTTTGGGCAGAAAATGGACACTTTAAAGTACTCGAAACAAAAGGACTTTGGCAACCACAATTTGGAACAGATGATGGTGCAACTGTAGGGAATAACCCTGGTGGCGGAACAGATCCTGAAAGATTCCCATATGGTGGTGGAAATGGTATACCTGCTGGTTTTCATACTTTTAAGATAAATTTTGCAAGCAATACATTTACTTTTGAATCTTTTGATGCTTCTGGTGCTGTAAGTCCGGCATCATTAACGTTGCAAGGTTCTAGCTCGGCAAATATCTCGATGAGTCCCTTAAGTTTTGACGGTCATATTTGGTATGCAACCGCGGTTAGATTAATACCAGGAGAACTTTCTTTTGTAACCGACAGCAATTCGTCTTGGGGTGGTTCAACATCATTCTCGGGTGTTGCTACCGATGGAGGTAGTGCAGTTCCAATAATTGTGGAAGATGATTATGATGTATGGTTTAATGATTTAACAGGTCGTTACATCTTTATCCCTTTAAATTTATAATAAACGAACTAAAAAGATAAAAAAATGAAATCATACTTTAAAAAAATAAGCTACTTATTTCTTTCACTAACCCTTTTATTAGGAGCCTGTGATGCAGAAGAGAGCTTAAATATTGTAACACCAGAAGCAAAATTTGTTTTAAATTCTCCAGGGATAAGTAACGTGTTTTTAAACTTTGCACTCCCAAGCAATCCTGCTTTTACAATTTCTTGGATCGATGAAGTTACAGGAAGTACCAACTATACTGTAGAAATGTCTACGGATAAAGAATTCACGACTCCAATTGCATTAGGCACCACAAATAAAGATAATTTCTCGATGAGTGTTGTCGATTTTAATCAGGCAATTACAGATACCGGTGTCACTTCTTTTAGAGACATTGCAATTTATATGAGAGTAAATGCAGGAAGTGTTGTTAGTAATGATATCCTGTTTTTAGTGACTACGTATCCAGTAAATGCACCTGTAATTACGAGTGTTGCCGATGGAGATGCTTTTCAATTGTCAATTACAAATAACGATCTAGATGCAATTACGATTACATGGGATGATCCAATTGCCAATTCTACATTAAACATCGATATTGATTATTACTTAGAATTTGCAGCGCCAAACACTAGTTTTGCAATGCCAATTGAAGGTGGTAACGTTCGTAATATGAACTCAATTGTTCTTACAAATGCACAGTTAAATAATGTTGCCATTCAGTCTGGAATTCCTGTAGACACTTCAGGAGATTTAGAATTAAGAGTTCGCGCTGTCATTTTAGATGCTGCAACAAGCAGTGTTTTAGAGAGAACAACCCTTACGACAAGCATAAATGTAACTACCTATTTAACCGTATTAGATTTATCTTCTACTTGGGGAATTGTTGGTTCTGCTGCAAATGACTGGGGAGCAACTCCAGATTTACCAATGTTTACAACAGATACAGACGGTGTTTTTGTTGCCTATGTAAATTTAACTGACGGAGAGTGGAAGTTTAGAGAAAATAATGATTGGGCTAACAATTTAGGTTCTGGAAGTGCTGCAGATGATGTTTCATCGGGTGGAGGAAACTTTACAACAACAGCTGGATCATTCAAAATTACTTTAGATCTAAATAATAATAAATATACTAAAGAAGTTTTTTCTTTAGGAATTGTTGGTGGCGCCTATAATAACTGGGGCGCAACTCCAGATTTCAAATTAGAGTACGATCAGTATTCAGATGTTTTTAGAGGTATTGTTACCTTAATTGATGGTGAAATGAAATTTAGAATGAACAACGATTGGGGAACCAATTATGGAGATGATGGTGCCGATGGAACACTAGAATCAGGAAGTTCTAATATTATTGTATCAGCAGGAATTTATATTGCGACGGTAGATTTAAACAATTTAGAATATACCTTAGAACCAATAACAAATGTTTGGGGACTCGTTGGTGGAGCCTATAACAACTGGGGTGCAACTCCAGATGCACAATTTTCTAGAGATTGGTCTAGACCATTTGATGATATTTGGATTTTAAACGATGTTACACTCATAGATGGTGAATATAAATTTAGAGCAAATAATGATTGGGGAACCAATTATGGCGATGATGGAAACGATGGAACTTTAGACAATGGTGGTGCAAACATTCTTGCCACCGCAGGAACCTATTCCTTCATGCTCGATTTTTCTGATCCATCAAATCCAACTTATACTATAAATTAATTTCTTTAAAATTTTACAAAGGCTATCCCAAAACGATAGCCTTTGATCTTTTATTTAAATAATAATATGAAAAAAATTACCTCCCTCCTTTTATTTATAGCCTCCATAACGTATGGCCAAGTAACCATTACGCCCGCTATTTTTGAAGTTACCGAGTCCATTACAATTCGTCTAGATGCAAATAGTTCAGCTACGGATTGTAATGGATTTAGTACTCCTTCAAAAGTATATTTACATGCTGGGGTTGGTAACGAAACGGACGCTTTTGGAACAAGTGTAGTTGGTAACTGGGGGCAAGATGACGGTGTGGGTGAAATGACCTTTAATGCCGCAAACAGTAGATGGGAAATTACCTTTGTACCAAAAACCTATTTTGGTTTAACAGATACAGAAGCTGACAATATTACTCGATTGGGTTTCGTTTTCAGAAATGAAACAGGTGCGCAAGAATTAAAAGACAATGGATGTGAGGATTTTATTTTTGCCGTCGGATCGTTTCAATTAACCCTAGTCGCGCCAACAAATACAATCACCGTTTTAAATTCTGGAGAAACACTGCCAATAACGGCATCCACTTCTTTAATTGCAAATTATAGCCTAAAAGCGAATGGTACGAGTGTTGACCAACAGAACGATATAATCGACTATACCTATACGCCAACGATTACAGAAAACACCAATTTTATATTAGAAGCTACTAATAATGGGGAAACACAAACACAAACATTTCAGGCTGTCGTTAGACCCACAGTTACAGAAGCTTCGGTTCCTACTGGATTGAAAGATGGAATCAACTTCAATACAACTGATGCTACAAAAGCAACCTTAGTAATATATGCTCCTGGTAAAGATTTTATACATGTGATTGGTGATTTCAATAACTGGGAAATTGACAATGCCTATTTACTCAGTAAAGACACTACAACAGATCGTTTCTGGATTGAACTAACAGGATTAACTTCCCTACAAAACCATACCTATCAATATTTAATTGAGGGAGTAATAAGGATTGCAGACCCCTATTCTACAATCATTTTAACAGAAACAAATGATCAATATATAAATAATACTACCTACCCCGATTTACCTGTATACCCATCTGGAAAAACCAACCATTCTGTTACCTTATTAAAAACCGGAGAAACGGAATATGATTGGCAAATAACAGATTTTACAAAACCAAAAAAAACAGATTTAGTCATTTACGAACTATTAATTCGAGATTTTGATGTGTTGCATAGTTTTGATGCTGTAAAAGAACGGTTAGATTACCTACAAAATTTAGGAATTAATGCTATTGAATTTATGCCCTTAATGGAATTTGATGGAAATGAATCTTGGGGATATAACCCTTCCTTCCATATGGCATTGGACAAATACTACGGCACAAAAGAGGCTTTTAAGGGCTTAATTGATGAATGCCATGCAAGAGGTATTGCCATTATTGTTGATGTTGCATTCAACCACGCAAGTGGGCAAAACCCATATTACAGAATGTGGAACACAGACAATGGCAATTATGGAGGTCAAGCAAGTGCTGATAGTCCCTTTTTTAATGAAACAGCGACCCATTCATATAGTGTTTTTAACGATTTCAACCATAGCCAACAAGCAACAAAAGACTATGTAAAAAGAGTTACCGAATACTGGATACAAGAATATAAAATAGATGGATTTCGATGGGATTTAACTAAAGGATTTACACAAAACTGTAGCTCAAATGATGACAGTTGCACAAACAACTATCAACAAGATCGGATTGATGTTTTAAAAGAATATGCAGATATTCAGTGGAATTCAGATCCTGACTTCTACATCATTTTTGAACATTTAGGTACCAATAACGAAGAAACACAGTGGGTCAACTACCGTCTTTCAGAAGAAAAAGGAATCATGGTATGGGGAAATCACAACTCAAACTACAACCAAGCAACAATGGGCTTTAGTAATAATAGTGATTTTTCTTGGATTTCCTATAAAAACAGAGGGTGGTCTGTACCCGCAAACGTAAGTTATATGGAAAGTCATGACGAAGAGCGTTTGATGTATAAAAACTTACAATATGGAAATTCAAGTGGGAGCTATGACATCCAGAATTTACCAACCGCTTTGGATCGAATTGAATTGGCAAGTGCTTTTTATATTACGGTACCCGGACCAAAAATGATTTGGCAATTTGGCGAATTGGGCTATGATTATAGCATTGATTTCAACGGCCGTGTTGGAAACAAGCCCATTCTTTGGGATTATTTTGAAGAACAAGATCGAAAAGATTTGTATGATACGTATTCAAAATTAATTCAATTAAAATTAAACTATGAAATTTTTGAAACGTCTAACTTTACCTTAGATGTTGCCAATACAAATGGATTAAAGAGTATTCACTTAACAGATGAAACAGCAACAGATATCAAATACATCACAATTATTGGAAACTTCGGAGTAACCGTACAAGATATTACACCTAATTTTCAACAAGTAGGGAATTGGTACAGTATTTTAGAAGACAATGCAGTATTAAATGTAACTAATGTATCTAACACAATTACATTACAACCAGGATCTTATAAAATGTATGCAAACAATCCAGAAACCCTAGCTATGAACGATTTAGGGTCAAATAATTTCAAAACAATAGTGTATCCTAACATTGCAGATGATTTTTTTAAACTGAATACAGCTAGTAACAACATTATCGTTTTTGACCTCAACGGTAAAAAAATAATGGAATTTAAAGGTAATTTTAACAAAGGGCATACTTTTGATATTAAAAACATACTCCCTGGATTATACCTCTTAAAAATACAACACAATGCAACATCTGTATTCAGTAAAATTATGATTGAGTAACTAAAAAAATTAAATGATCTAAGCTAATATATGGCAAGAATACAGGTTGCTCGAGAGGTTGCTCCGCAGGTTTAAATCCTTGTTATTTCGTTTGATTTC
>NZ_JBELDZ010000040.1:0-24166 GCF_042094015.1 Aurantibacter sp.
ACATCTTGTAATCCTGTTACAACAACACCATTACTTCCAGCTTTATTTAATTCTGAAGCTGTAGCACTAATTGCTTTCTCAATATTAGCAGGTAATTTACCAGAAACAGATCCACCAACTATAGCACTATGTAATTTAGCTAAAGCTATTTTTTGTTGTGATGGCGTTAAAGGAATACGTTTATCTGCATTTGCTCCAGATAAAGACATATTAGATTCAAATTGAATATGACGAGACATTTTACCATTAGTTGGTATACGTCCTTTTGAATATCCCGAATCGAATCCTCCACCTTGCCAATCTCCTAAGAAATCTGCACCAACTGAAACAATAGTTTCAGCTTTAGAAAAATCGTAGTTAGCAAGAGCTCTTTGATTATATTTAACTTGAAAAGCATCTAAAGCCTTAGATTCTGAAACAGCATCATAAGCAACGTGAGATACATTACCATACTTAGCTTTAAATTCAGCAACTAATTTAGATGTAGATGGACTTGCAAATGTTTGTGTAAATAACACAATTTGCTTTCCATCCGCCTGTACTTCATTTAATGTTTTAACAACATCAGCATCAAGTGTTGTCCAAGAAATATCTTTACCATCTTTTTTAGGACCTTGCACACGAGTTGAATCGTATAAGTCTAAAACAGAAGCATTAACTCTTGCATTAGCACCACCAAAAGCAGATGCTAAAGTGTTATTTTCAATCTTGATTGGACGACCTTCACGTGTCTTAACTAAAACACTTGCAAAATCAAAACCATTAGCAATTGTAGTCGCATAGTAGTTTGCAACACCAGGCACAATAGAATCTGGCTGAACTACATAAGGTATTGATTTAATAACTGGTCCTTCACAAGCTGCTAAAGAAGCAGCTGCAGTACTAAAACCTACGTATTTCAAGAAATCTCTACGAGTCGTTGATGACTCTTCCAATGTATCTTTATCACCTAAAAAATCATCAGTTGGAATTTCGTTTACAAATTCGTTTTGTTTTAGCGTCTCAACAATAGAACTATCTTCTTTTAGCTCCTCAACACTTGTCCAGTATTTCTTGTTTGATGACATATTTATTTAGTTATATAGTTGTTAGTTGATAGTTATTAGATAGCTAAAACACCAACTGAATATTATAATTTATTAATTAGTAATGACATTTACCACATTCTAATCCACCCATTTCTGCAGCCGTAAAGTTTTCTACTCCGTACTTTTTCTTTAACTGTTCGTGAATTTTAGTATAGTAATTATTATCTTTTACTTTAACATTAGTTTCTCTATGGCAATTAATACACCAACCCATTGTTAATGGCGCATGTTGAGACATAATTTCCATTTCCTCTACAGGACCATGACATGTTTGACACTCAATTCCTCCAACAACAACATGTTGCGAATGATTAAAATATGCGAAGTCAGGTAAGTTATGAATTCTAACCCATTTAACAGGTTTTGTTTCTCCAGTATATTTCTGCTCAGCATCATCCCAACCAACAGCATCATAAAGCTTCTTGATTTCTCCGTCATAAAACTCTTTAGAATACTCTTCAGTAGCAGTAGTTTCTGCCACTTCAGAAATTGACTTATGGCAATTCATACAAATATTTAAAGCAGGAATACCTGAATGCTTACTTACTCTTGCAGAAGAATGACAATACTTACAATCAATACCATTATCTCCAGCATGTATTCTATGAGAATAATGAATTGGCTGAACAGGCTCATAACCCTGATTTACACCAACTTGAGATAAGTAACCATAAACAAAGTATGCACTAGAAAGCAACAAGAAAATTACCGCAACAATTACTAAGAATTGATTTTGAACAAAAGCTTTCCATAACGAAAGTCTTTTCTCTTCTTCAGGAACTTCTAATCCTTTTTCCGAAGCAAAACGACGTAAGGTTTTATTTACAATAACCAAAGCCGCAGCTAACAAAGCAAACAATAACGCTAAAGCACCTAAGATTAACGTATTATTAGAGCTACCACCTTCATATTCAGGAGTTATAATTTCATCCTTAACAACAACCTCTTTCTCCTTCGCTGTGTAAGCTAAAATATTATCAATATCAGCATTAGACAATTGAGGAAAAGCTGTCATAGCAGTTCCATTATATTCATTATAGATTTTGTTAGCATAAGCATCGTCGGCTTTGACCATACCAGCACTATTCTTAATCCACTTATACAACCATTCTCTATCTAAGCCTTCTTCTTCAACTAAACGAGCTTCTACATTTCTCAATGCTGGACCAGTCATCTTCTTATCTAACTTATGACAAGAAGCACAATTGGCATTAAATAAAGATTTCCCTGCAGCTGAATCACCATCTTGAGCAGATAATGATGTAGAAAAGGCTAGTAAAAAAACTAAGCTTAAGCGAAAAAAGTTAAGACTTAATTTACGGTAAAATACCTGTTTCATATTATATATTGAATTTACTTCTAAACTTTGGCACGATTATTTCGTATTAAAAATAGAAATCTCGCATTTTTATACTCTTACAAAAGTAACACTTAAAGTCGATTTTAGAAATGTTAGAGAACTCTTAATTTATAATTTAGAAAAATTCTAAATAAGATTTTTAATCTTTTTACGTTATAAAAGTTACTTTTGTTTAAAACCAATAACAAACACATTGCAATGAAACATTATATTTTAAAAGCATTTGCTATATTATCTATTTTATTTTTCACAGAAGCACAAGCTCAAGATAGTAATGTGACTATTTCAAAAAACAACAAAATTGATGCGCTTCTAGAACTTAAAAAAGAAGCTAGTTTAGACGAAACTTCATCTAAAAAGTATAAGATTCAAATCTTTTCCGGCTCTTTAGAAGAAGCTAGAAAAAGCAATAGTAATTATAAATTAAAATTTTCGAAGTGGAAGTCTACTTTAGAGTTTGAAACACCAAACTATAAAATTTGGGTTGGAAACTTTAGAACTAAACTAGAAGCAGATAGAGCTTTAACAGAAATTAAAAAAACTTTTGAGCACGCATTTATTTTCAAACCAAAAAAGAAGAAAAAGGAGTAAATTCAAAAACAGCAATCTATACCCTTAAAAGAAAATTCATTGATTCTCTAAATCAAAAAAATAGCGACCATTTGGTCGCTATTTTTATATCTGTAAAATTAAAACTTATTTTAATTTCTTTTTAACTTCTACTTCATGGAAAGCTTCTATAACATCACCTTCTTTAATGTCGTTATAGTTTTTAACCTGCATACCACAATCGTATCCTTTAGATACTTCTTTCACATCATCTTTAAAACGTTTAAGTGAAGCTAACTCACCTGTGTAGGCTACAACACCATCACGAATTAATCTAATTTGAGAATTTCTAAAGATTTTACCATTCATTACCATACAACCTGCAATAGATCCAACTTTAGATACTTTAAAGATTTCTCTAATTTCTGCAGTACCAGTAATCTCCTCTTTAAGCTCTGGAGATAACATACCTTCCATAGCATCTTTAAGATCATTAATAGCGTCGTATATAATTGAGTAAGTACGGATATCCACTTCTTCTTGATCTGCAATAGTTCTTGCATTTCCAACTGGACGTACATTAAATCCAATAATAATAGCATCTGAAGCTGTTGCTAATAAGACATCACTTTCCGTAATAGCTCCAACACCTTTATGCAGAATATTAACTTGAATTTCTTCTGTAGATAATTTTTGGAATGAATCCGTTAAGGCTTCAACCGAACCATCAACATCTCCTTTAAGAATAATATTAAGTTCTTTAAATGTTCCTAAAGCAATACGTCTACCAATTTCTGCTAGAGTTAATGTTTTAGTTGTTCTTACATCTTGTTCACGTTGCAATTGCATACGCTTAGTTGCTATCTGCTTAGCTTCACGTTCATCAGCAAACACATTAAATTTGTCTCCTGCTTGCGGCGCACCATCTAAACCTAATATAGATACTGGTGTAGAAGGACCAGCTTCTTGAACATCGTTTCCACGCTCATCTTGCATTGCCTTTACCTTACCACTATTTTTACCTGCTAAGACATAATCTCCAACTCGTAAAGTACCAGCTTGTACTAATATTGTAGATACATATCCACGACCTTTATCTAAAAACGCCTCTACAACAGTACCAACAGCTGGTTTGTTAGGGTTTGCTTTAAGCTCTAACAATTCTGCTTCTAGTAATACTTTTTCTAGTAATTCTTTTACTCCTGTTCCAACTTTAGCCGAAATATCATGAGATTGAATTTTCCCTCCCCAATCTTCAACTAAAAGATTCATCTGAGCTAAGCCTTCTTTAATTTTTTCAGGATTAGAATCTGGCTTATCAATTTTATTAATTGCAAAAACAATTGGTACACCTGCAGCTTGTGCGTGAGATATAGCTTCTTTTGTTTGAGGCATTATATCATCATCGGCAGCAGCTACAATAATTGCTATATCCGTTACTTGAGCTCCACGAGCACGCATTGCTGTAAATGCTTCGTGACCTGGTGTATCTAAAAATGCTATTTTTTGACCATTATCTAACTGTACACCATAAGCACCAATGTGTTGCGTAATTCCACCTGATTCTCCAGCAATTACATTTTCTTTACGAATATAATCCAAAAGTGATGTTTTACCGTGATCAACATGTCCCATTACAGTAACAATAGGCGCACGACCAATTAAGTCTTCTGGTTTATCTTCAACTTCTACAATTGACTCTTCAATGTCGGCAGTAATAAATTCTACATTATAACCAAATTCCTCTGCTACAATAGTTAATGTTTCAGCGTCTAAACGTTGATTCATTGTAACCATCATACCTAAAGACATACAGGCAGAAATAATTTGAGTAACACCAACATCCATCATAGTTGCCATTTCGCTCGCTGTAACAAACTCAGTAACTTTTAATGTTTTACTTTCTGCAGCTTCTATTTGTTGATCAATCTCAGACTGCTCTCTGTGTTGATCTCTTTTATCTCTTCTATACTTAGCGCCTTTACCTTTATTAGATTTACCTTGTAGTTTCTCTAAGGTTTCACGGACTTGTCTTTGTACCTCTTCTTCTGTTGGCTCTGTCTTTACAATAGGAGCGCGTTTTTGACCAGGACCTCGCTTACCTTTAAACCTATCGTTTGATCTTCCTGATGAGTTACTGGTAGTACCAGAGTCTCCAGGTTTAGAAATACGACGACGTTTACGTTTATTAGCAGCATTTCCTGTACCAGGTTTTGCTTCTTCCTTTTTCTTTTTAGGCTTATTGAATTGAGATAAATCAATTTTAGTCCCTGAAATTTTAGGTCCAGAAAGCTTCTTATACTGAGTAGCAACTTTTTCATCTCCTAAACCTACTTCTTTAGTATCTTCTTCTTCATGCTTAACTTTTGAAGACACAGAAGCTTCCTTTGACTGAACATCAATCTCTTTTGATTTAGCCTTATCTGATGATGTTTTAATATCAGTAGATTTATCTTTTTTCGGTTTCGTCTTTTTGTTGTCTGGCAATATCACTTTATCTACCTTCTTGATTTTCAACTCTACCTTGGTTGTTTCAATCTTTTCAGGTGTCTTAACAGCAGTTTCTTTCTTAGCTGTTTTTACACTTTCAGACTCTTCAAGTTTTTCTTTCGCCTTTTTAGCATCTAAATCTATTTGACCAATCTTTTTTGGCCCTGAAAGCGTTTTAGAAGCTTTCACAACTTCTTGTTGCGCTTTTTGCTTCGCCTCTTCTGCTCTTTGCTTAGCTTCAAGTTCTTTTTCGCGCTTAACACGCAAATCTTCTTTCTCCTTAAGCTTAGCTTCTCCTACCTCTTTAGACTTAACTTTTTTACTTGCATCAGTCTCAAACTGGTCTGAAAGAACTTTATAGGTTTCTTCAGAAATTTTTGTAGTAGGACGCTTCTCTATTTCAATACCTTTTGAATCTAAAAATTCAACAGCACGATCTAGAGAGATGTTAAGCTCACGTAATACCTTATTTAATCTAATTGTTTCAGCCATAAATTGCCTTTACTCTTTATTATGAATCAAAAATGTCTTTTTACTAGTCTTCAAATTCCTCTTTAAGGACTTTGATAACATCCATAATTGTTTCTTCTTCTAAATCTGTACGCTTAACAAGGTCTTTAACATCTTGCTCTAACACACTTTTAGCAGTATCTAAACCTGCTTTACTAAACTCTTCAATAACCCAAGCTTCAATTTCATCTTTAAACTCACGTAATTCAACATCTTCCTCAGCTCCTTCTCTAAATACATCAATCTCATAACCAGTTAACTGACCAGCTAAACGAATATTATGTCCTCCGCGACCAATTGCTTTACTTACCTCTTCTGGTTTCAAAATAGCTTCAGCACGGTTATTTTCTTCATCAATTTTAACTGATGTTACTCTTGCCGGACTTAAAGCACGTGTAATATATAAATTTTCGTTACTAGTATAATTAATAACATCAATATTTTCATTTCCTAATTCACGAACAATACCGTGAATACGAGATCCTTTCATCCCAACACAAGCTCCTACTGGATCTATTCTATCATCATAAGAATCTACAGCAACTTTAGCTTTTTCTCCCGGAATTCTAACTACGTTTTTAATAGTGATTAAACCATCAAAAACTTCTGGAATTTCAGATTCAAATAATTTCTCCAAAAACTTAGGAGATGTACGAGACATAATTATTGTAGGTTTATTTCCTTTTAAATCAACACTATCTATTACTCCTCTTACATTATCTCCTTTTCTGAAAAAATCTGAAGGAATCTGCTTATCTTTTGGTAAAATAATTTCATTTCCTTCATCATCTAATAAAATAACTGCTTTATGACGAATATGATGCACTTCTGCAGTGTATAAATCACCTATTAGATCTTTAAATTGTTTATATAAGTTTGTGTTATCGTGCTCATGAATCTTAGATATTAAATTTTGACGTAATGCTAAAATAGCACGACGACCAAGATCTATTAATTTTACTTCTTCGGACACATCTTCTCCAACTTCAAAATCAGGCTCAATCTTTCTAGCTTCAGATAATGAGATCTCTTGATTATCTTCCTCTACCTCTCCATCAGCAACTACAATTCTATTTCTCCAAATTTCTAAATCTCCTTTATCTGGATTGATAATAATATCAAAATTATCATCGTCTCCAAATTTTTTCTTTAATGCGTTTCTAAAAACATCCTCTAAAATAGACATTAAAGTAACACGATCTATTAATTTATTGTCTTTGAATTCTGAAAACGAATCAATTAATGCAAGATTTTCCATATCCCTACTTCTAATTTAAAATTTTATCACAACCCTAGCTTCTTTTATATCGCTATAGTTTAAAGTTTCTTTTTTCTGTACTGTTACTTTTCCTTTACCTATTGGCTTAGGCTCTCTAGATTTCCACTCTAGATCTATAGATGCTTCTGTAGCACCGACTAAAAGACCTTCATATTGATTATCATTTGACTTGACCTCTAAAACTCGACCAATATTTTTAAAAAACTGTCTTGGCATTGTTAGAGGCGCTGTAGCTCCAGCCGAAGCTACATTTAGAGAAAAATCATATTCTTCTCTATCAATATTATGCTCTATAGCACGGCTAATAAAAATACAATCTTCCACTTTTACACCTTTATCTCCATCTATTATTATAGAAATAACATTGCCATCAGCAACATTAAAGTCTATCAAAAACAAATCTTGCCTTTCAGCTAAAGCAGCCTGAAGTAAATCTTTTACCGTATTTATAAACATTTTTTAGTATAAAAAGAGGGGACTTTTTTAGTGTCCCCTCGCTATAGTTTCCTTACAACTTTGCAAATATACGATATTTTATTGAAAACCATAAACTTTAATTCTCAATAATTTTAAGTAACTTTAATAAGTTTTAAAAACCAGCCGAATTTATGAAAAAAATACTCGTACCAACAGACTTTTCGAAAGAAGCAGAACAAGCCACAAGAGTAGCAGCAAAATTAGCTAAAAAAAACGATTGCGAACTTGTACTAGTTCATATGTTAGACCTACCAACAAACAATCATTTTACAAAAAAACCAGCTTCACCTATGCCTGAAGTTTTATTCTTTATGAAATTAGCTCAGAAAAAATTTGAAGATTTATTAGCAATGGAGTTCTTGAAAGGCATTAGCGTAAAAGAAATGGTAGATTTTCAAGAAATGTCTCAAGGCATTATGACTGTTTGTAAATCTGAAAATATAGATTTAATAATTATGGGATCTCATGGCGCAGATGGACTAAAGGAAATGTTTATAGGTTCTAATGCAGAAAAAGTTGTTAGAATTTCAAACGTCCCTGTAATGGTTATAAAAAATGAACATACAGATTTTGAAATAAACAACTTTGTTTTTGCTTCAGACTTCAATAACGATAATAAAGAAACTTACAATCAAGCTGTTAAATTAGCTCAGCTATTTGAAGCAAAACTTCATTTACTAATGGTTATAACTGGTAGTAATTTTATAACTACCGCAAAAGCAAAAACAAGGATATCCGACTTTACTTCCATTAACAGTTTTAAAAATTACACAACAAATATCTACAACGATAATAGTATAGAAGAAGGTGTTCTTAATTTTTCCCACATAAACAATACAGATTTAATAGGAATCAGCACACATGGAAGACAAGGCATTGCTCATTTTTTTAACGGAAGTATAAGTGAAGATTTAGTAAATCACGCTAAAAGACCGGTAATTACTTTTAAAATATAAAACTCAAGGCAAATTTCATAAAATCAAAAAATCCTAACACATAAATGTGTTAGGATTAATTTTGTTGGCCCACTAGGTCTCGAACCTAGACTCTTCAGTACCAAAAACTGACGTGTTACCAGTTACACCATAGGCCATTCTGATATTGAGAGTGCAAATTTAGATAAAAGTTTCACTTTCACAAACTTTTTTATGTAAAAATATTATTAAAGCTTTAACGTTATCTTAAAATGAATTGATTTTTAATATTAATTATATAAATTCGCTGTTCAGAAAAAATCTTTTATGAGTTCTAAAGTTTTCAACAAATTCAATCAAATTATTGGCTGGCTAGCCTTTTTAATTGCCGCAATAGTCTTTGGACTAACAGTAGAACCTACAGTTAGTTTTTGGGATGCAGGAGAGTACATTTTAACATCATCTAAACTACAGGTTGGTCATCCTCCTGGAGCACCACTTTACCAAATGTTAGGAGCTGTGTTTTCAATTTTTGCTCTAAAAGCAAATCAAATTGGTTTTATTATGAATATGATGAGTGCAATTTCTAGTGCATTTGTTGTTTTATTTATGTTTTGGTCAATTGTATTATTAATTTTCAAAATAAAAAGTTTTAAAGAAGGTTCTATTTCTAAAAACCAAACCATAATGACTTTAGGGTCAGCTTTTATTGGTGCTTTAGCCTTTGGCTTTACCGACACTTTTTGGTTTAACGCCTCAGAAACTGAAGTTTATGCAATGGCTACTTTTGTAATGTCATTAATGTTTTATTTAGGCTTACGTTGGGATAAAGACATGGAAAAAGACAGAGGAAACAAATGGCTGATTTTAATTGCTTTTGTAATTGGGTTATCTTTTGGAATACACTTTATGGGCTTATTAACCATTCCTGCTATTGGATTAATTTACTACTTCAAAAACTATAAAACCATAACTGTAAAGAATTTTATTATAGCCAACTTAGTTTCTGTTGCAATATTATTATTCATTTTTAAATTAATGTTTCCAAATGTACTAAGATATTTTAGTATGTTAGAATTGTTTTTTGTGAATCAAATTGGACTACCTTTTAACTCTGGAAGTATTATTGCTGCAATCTTACTAATTACTAGTTTTTACTATGGTTTAAAATACACTAAAGAAAAAGGTCTAATTCATTATAATACAGGAATACTTTGCTTATTATTTATAATATTAGGATCATCCACATGGTTAATGCTTCCAATTAGAGCAAATGCAAACGTAGTTATTAATGAAAACAACCCATCTAGTGCTAGAGAATTATTAGCTTATTATAATCTAGAACAATATCCAGAAACGCACTTGTTTTACGGACCCCTATTTACAGATCAATTTTCTGGTTTGGATGAAAACCAACCTTATGTAGATGATAAACCTAAATACGAAAAAGACAAAAAAACCGGAACATATATAATAGTAAACGACTGGAAAGAATCTAAACAAAATTATAATTCAGACCATGCTTCTATTCTACCACGAATGTGGAGCGGAGAAAATGCAGAAAACTACATGTTATTTACTGGCTATTTAGATTTTAAATTGAAGCCAGAATATCAAATGGAAAACGAACTACGTAAATCCGTAGCTGCCTTTAAAAATGATATTGTAAAAGGAAACATAGATTATGAAGATTATATAAACACACTAAAACAATTCAGTCAATTTGTAGATGTAGAGAAACCATCGCTAGCACAAAACATAGCATACATGTTTGAATACCAACTAGGTTATATGTATTGGCGTTATTTTATGTGGAATTTCACAGGAAGACAAGACGATATTCAAGGTAGATATGATAATCACGGAAACTGGATAAGTGGAATTGATTTCATAGATGCATTCCATTTAGGACAATCTCAAGATCATTTACCAAGCGATGTTAAAAACAATAAAGCTAGAAACACTTACTACTTCCTACCTTTCATTTTAGGATTAATTGGATTCTTTTTTGTCTTAAACAAAGACAAAAAATTATTTTGGGTAATGCTTGTGTTCTTCTTGTTTACAGGATTAGCAATTCAGGTTTACACCAACGTAAGACCTTTTGAACCAAGAGAAAGAGATTATTCTGTAGTTGGTTCGTTTTATGTATTTGCACTTTGGATTGGAATTGGTGTTTATGCTATTTATGATTTCCTAAAGAAATATGTTTCTAAACAAATTTTAGCGCCTTTAGTTCCTATAGTTTGTTTTCTATTAGTTCCTACTATTTTAATTTCAAATAACTGGAACGACCATGATAGATCTGGAAAATATACAGCATTAGCTATGGCTAAAAAATATTTAGGCTCTTGTGAGAAAAATGCTATTTTGTTTTCTATTGGAGACAACGATACTTTTGCGCTTTGGTATGCACAAGAAATTGAAGGTTACCGTACAGACGTTCGTGTTGTAAACACTAGTTTATTTCAAACAGATTGGTATATAGACCAAATGAAACGTAAAGCTTACGAAAGTGATCCAATTCCATCAAGTTTAACACATGATAAATACAAACACGGAACTAGAGATTACATTATGAAACGCGAACGTTCTAAAGACACTTTAATGATAAGCGACTTTATGAGCTTCATAACTAGCGATAACCCAAAAACTAAATTAGAATTTGCATTAATACAAGAAGGAGATGATCCTTCTGGTTATCCAAGTCAGTATTTAAAATCTAATTATTTCCCAACTGAAAATATTAGAATACCAGTTAACAAATCGGAAGTAATTAAAAGTGGTGTTGTAAAACCTAAAGACGCAGATAAAATCTTACCATTTTTAGATGTTAGAATTAAAGACAATGCTATTTACAAAAACCGTTTATTAATGCTAGACATTGTAGCTAACAATAACTGGGAAAGACCAATATATTTTACAGGTGGCGCATTTAGCGATGAAGATTACATCTGGATGAAAGACTTTTTACAACTAGATGGAATGGTTTATAAATTAGTTCCAATTAAAAGTCCTGTAGACAGAGCTAACCCTTTTGATATGGGTCGTGTAGATAGCGAGCTAATGTACAATATGGTTAAATCTTGGGATTGGGGAAATAGCGGAAGTAAAGATATTTATCATGACACTGAAACTAGACGTAACTCTATTACTTATAGAGGGAATTTAGCACGTTTAATTGAAGCTCTTATTAACGAAGATCAACCTAAAAAAGCTGAAGAAATTACAGATATTGCAATGGCTAATATGCCTGTAGATCAATTTGGTTATTATACCTTATTAGAACCTTATATTAATGCTTATTACGAAGTTGAAGCAAAAGAAAAAGCACAACAACTATTTAAAGATGTTTCTGTAAAGTATCAAGAAAACTTAAAATATTATAGCGAACTAACAATTGAAAACCAAGAAAAAAACTTCACAGAAATCTTGACAGATATTGAGCGTTACAAAGCATTAATTGAAGTTTTAATTGAATATGATGAAGACTTTGCTCAAAAAGAATCATTAATCTTCAATAATTATCTAGGCTTGTTTAAACACTTTTACCAAGGCGATGAAGAGCCAGAAACTGAAATTAGAGATGAGCGTGATATTGAAACTACAAACGATACTTTTTCAGGCATAAAACCATAAATACTTGAAATTCACCCCTGTAAAAACACCTTATTTGGTTCGTTGGTTTTTTTCAAAATACACTTGGAAAAAACCAACGGCTAAAAAAATTCTTTATCTTACTTTTGACGATGGCCCAACTCCAGAAATAACAACTTGGGTTTTACAACAGTTAAAAAATTACAATGCTAAGGCAACGTTTTTTTGCATAGGAAACAATATTGAAAAACATCCTGAATTATTTAAAACCATAATTTCAGAAGGTCATAATATTGGAAATCATACTCAAAACCACATAAAAGGTTGGAAAACATCAACTAAAAAATATCTTGAAGATGTAAACTCTTGTGAGCTTATTATTAAAAAACATAATAACTCAGAGCAAAAAAACAAGTTGTTTCGTCCACCATTTGGACAAATTAATTCTAAGCAAGGAAAACAATTAATAGATTTAGGTTATAAAATTATAATGTGGTCTATTTTAACCTTTGATTGGGATAAAAATTACACAAATAAACAATGTCTTAATTTTGCTTTAAAAGCTAGAAGAGGAGATGTTATTGTAATGCATGATAGCATAAAAGCATCTAATAATTTAAAATATATGCTACCAAAATTATTGGAACACTACAATAAAAAAGAATACCTTTTTAAAACACTTTAAGCGTACTGTTGCAATTTAGTTATCAAAGTATCGGCATCTAATTCACCACTTTGTCGCCATTGCATTTCTCCGTCTTTATAAATAATAAACGTAGGCAAACCTTTAACTCTTAGAGCTTCAGATAATTCTTGGTTTTTATCAACGTCTATCTTTATAACTTTAGCTTTATCACCTAAAGCCGCAGCTACATCTCTAAGTATAGGATGCATTGCTGTAGATTGCTCATTCCATTCTGTGTAAAAATCTAGCAATACAGGAATGTTAACATCTATTAATTCTCCAAATTTTGACATAATACAAAACTTTTAAGATAATTCTGTTCTACAATAATAAGCTTTTTTTTAAAAGAGGATTGAAAGTTGATGAAAATTTAACGATTTTAGACCTCTTATGACCTTTTTACACGTTTTTTAAGCTCCAAAACCGTTATTTCTGGCCAAATACCAACACGACCTGGAAAAGCCAAAAACCCAAAACCTCTGTTTACATATAAATATTTACCAGCTTCTTGGTACAATCCAGCCCATTTTGGATAACGGTATTTTACAGGACTCCATTTAAAATTTAGAAACGGAATTTCTATACCAAACTGCATTCCATGCGTATGTCCAGCAAGTGTTAATTGTATCTTTTTATTGAAGTTAATAATATTAGTTTCATCTTTAATCATATCTAAATTAAAACGATCTCGTTGATTATTAAATTCTTTCTCTTTGTAATCAAAATGGGATGGATCATGAGACATTAACACATTAAAAGCATCGTCTGGTAAATTACGTGTCACTTTTTCTAAGCTTCCTCGTTTAGGAAAGTGTCTAGAAGCTCCCCAATTTTCTACACCTAAAATATTAAGTTTAGCTTCTCCTCTAACAATAGTTCTATTTTCATTTTGTAATAAATCAAAACCAATCGACTTATGTACAGCTTCAATTTTTTTATGATTTTCATTGAAATCTTCAACTGAATCGTAAGCATAATAACCATAATCGTGATTTCCTAACACAGAAAACTTTCCATCTTTAGCTCTTAACTTACTAAACACATCTACGTATGGATACATTTCTTCTGCTCTTGCATTTACAATATCGCCAGTAAACAAAATAGCATTACTTTGTTGCTCATTAATCAAGTTAATAGCATATTCTATTTTCTCTATATTATCAAAACTTCCAGAATGGATATCGCTAATTTGAGTAATTCTATAACCATCAAATTCGTTTGGCAAATCATCAAACTCAATTTGCTGAGTAATTACTCTAAAATCGTATTTTCCTTTAAAAACACCATATAAAAATCCAGCAAATGGAATTGCAGCAATACTTAAGGCTATTTGACTAACAAACTTTCTTCTGGAAGGAATAGCTTCTTTGACTGATAAATCTAAAGAGAAGTAATTTGCTAGTGTTGCAAAAAATCGAAATATGTCTTCACCAAAAAGAAAAATAAAAACAATTGCTTTAGGCACAAAATATGTCAATAATAATGCAATAGCATAACCTGTATTTAAACTAAACCTACTCTGACTTTGCACTATATTAAATTGATAATATACAATAGCTATAACAATAACAAAAACAACCCAATAAGCAACTAAAACAAACTTACTTTTAGTTAAAGTTTTTAATGCAAAAAAAGTGTAAACTTCTAAAAGCAACAAAAGTATAAATGGAATTAAAAAACGTAACATAGTTTTATTTAACATTGCGAAATTAAATGTTTTATCTTAATTTTTTCTTAGTGATTTGTTAAATCCTTTAAAAGACCAATAAGCTGTTAACAACTAAAATAGTTTACAATACATAAGTTTTGTAATTTGCATTTTATATAATTATCAACTCTCGTAAATCGAGAATTACATTATTTTCAAACTAAGATTTATTAGTATAATAAATCGTTTTACAATATAAAATGGCAGAACAAAAACGTGTTTTCTTGGTAGATGCTTTTGCATTAATATTTCGTGGTTATTACGCTTTTATAAAAAACCCAAGAATTAACTCTAAAGGTTTAGATACCTCAGCAATTATGGGTTTTATGAATTCTCTATTAGATGTTATTAAACGTGAAAAACCCGATCATTTAGCAGTTTGCTTTGATAAAGGCGGAAGTGCAGATCGCGTAGAAATGTTTGAAGCTTATAAAGCCAATAGAGATGAAACTCCTGAAGCAATTAAAATTGCTGTTCCAATAATTCAGGATATTTTACGCGCTATGCATATTCCAATTATGGTGAAAGCCGGTTTTGAAGCAGATGATGTTATTGGAACTTTAGCCAAACAAGCCGAAAAAGAAGGTTACCAAACTTTTATGGTAACACCAGATAAGGATTTTGCACAATTGGTAAGCGAAAACATTTTTATGTACAGACCAATGTTTGGTGGCGGATACGAAACTTGGGGAATTCCAGAGGTTCAGAAAAAATTTGAAGTTGTAGATCCTTTACAAGTTATAGATTTTCTTGGTATGATGGGAGATGCATCAGACAACATTCCTGGGCTACCTGGTGTTGGAGAAAAAACAGCAAAAAAATTCTTAGCAGCATACGGAAGTATGGAAAACCTTTTAGCCAATACACACGAGCTAAAAGGAAAAATGAAAGAAAAAGTTGAGGCAAATGCAGAGTTAGGATTACTTTCTAAAAAATTAGCAACAATAATGCTAGATGTTCCTGTAACATTTAACGCAAAAGATTTTGAATTAGATCAACCAGACATACCAAAAGTTACTGAGATTTTTCAAGAATTAGAGTTTAGACGTTTAATTGACAATTTTACTAAAGCTTTTTCTACAGAAGTTAAAACAGATAACACGACAAAAGATACTTTAACAAAAAACAAAGCAACTCCAAAAGAAAAAGCAGCAGCTGGCGAAGGACAATTTTCGTTATTTGGTGGCGATATATCAACAGAGTCTTCTGAGGATAATAGTAGTACATTTGAACGTAAAAACATAAAAAACACATCGCATTTATACCAAAGTATTGCGCCAGGAATGGCAACAAAATTATTCCTTAAAAACTTAACGCAACAAAAATCGGTTTGTTTTGATACAGAAACTACGGGATTAAATCCCTTAACCGCAGAATTAGTAGGTATTGCTTTTTCTTGGGAAGCTGGTAAAGGTTTTTATATTCCATTTCCAGAAGATCAAAACGAAGCACAAGCACTTATAGAAGTCGTGAGACCTTTCTTTGAAGATGAAAGCATTGAGAAAATTGGCCAGAATTTAAAATACGATATTAAAGTTTTAGCCAAATACAATATAGCTGTAAAAGGCCCATTATTTGATACTATGTTGGCACATTATCTAATTAATCCAGATATGCGACATAATATGGATGTTTTAGCCGAAACATATTTAAACTATTCGCCAGTTCCTACAACAGAACTAATTGGTAAAAAAGGAAAGAATCAATTATCAATGCGTCAAGTTCCATTAGAACAACAAACAGAATACGCAGTTGAAGACGCAGATATTACTTGGCAACTAAAAGAACATTTCTCTAAAGAATTAGGCGATGCTAACACGCAAAAATTATTTAACGATATTGAAACTCCATTAGTCCGCGTTTTAGCAGATATGGAGTTAGAAGGTATTAATTTAGACGAAGCTTTTTTGAATAGTTTAGCCGACGATTTAAACAAAGACATAAAAACCTTAGAAACTAAAATTTACGAGGTTGCTGAGGAAGAATTTAATATTGCATCGCCAAAACAATTAGGTGTTATTTTATTCGAAAAACTAAAATTAGTCGACAAACCAAAAAAGACAAAAACAGGGCAATATTCTACTGCGGAAGATGTACTAAGTTACTTAGCAAAAGATCACGAATTTGTGCAAAGTATTTTAGACTACCGTGGATTAGCAAAATTAAAATCTACTTATGTAGATGCTTTACCTACGCAGATAGAACCAAGCACCAAACGTGTGCATACAGATTATATGCAAACCGTTGCGGCCACTGGTCGTTTAAGTAGTAATAATCCTAATTTACAGAATATTCCTATTCGTACAGAACGCGGAAGACAAGTGCGTAAAGCTTTTATACCAAGAAACGAAGATTACGTGTTGTTAGCGGCAGATTATAGCCAAATAGAACTGCGAATTATTGCTGCTTTAAGCAAAGAGGATAATATGATTGAAGCCTTTAAAAACGGCGAAGATATTCACGCTTCTACAGCTGCAAAAGTATTTAACGTGGCTTTAAATGAAGTCACACGTGAGCAACGTAGCAATGCAAAAACAGTAAACTTTGGAATTGTATATGGTGTTTCTGCATTTGGACTAAGTAACCAAACCAACTTATCGCGTAGCGATGCCAAAGAATTAATAGATACATATTACGAAACCTATCCAAAACTTAAAGCTTATATGAGCGAGCAAGTAGATTTTGCTCGAGATAACGGTTACGTTACTACAGTTTTAGATAGAAGACGTTATTTAAAAGACATTAACTCTCGTAACGCAGTAGTTCGTGGCGCAGCAGAACGTAATGCAGTAAATGCACCAATACAAGGTAGCGCTGCCGATATTATTAAAATTGCTATGATTAATATTCATAACAAATTAAAATCTGGTAATTACAAAACAAAAATGCTCTTACAAGTTCATGATGAATTAGTTTTTGATGTTTACAAACCTGAGCTAAAAGAGATGGAAACCTTAATTAAATCCGAAATGGAAAATGCCTTTATTATGGATGTGCCATTAGATGTAAAAGTTGGGATTGGTGTTGATTGGTTGGAAGCGCATTAAATCAATTTTAAATGAAAAAACTCACAACACTAATCCTACTTATATTCTATAGCTTTTTACAAGCACAAAGTACATCTGGATCTGATATTATTTCGTTTGCAGATAAGTTGTTATTAAGAGCTAATATTAATACACAAAGCGAATCGTTTTCTATTGTAGATAACGAAGAACGTTTTACTATAGAAGCCTTAAACTCGTTTAGGCTACAATTATCTGCTAACTATAAGTTTATAGGCTTTAGTATTGGTTTTTCTCCAAAAAATAAAAATTCAGATTTTAAATCGAAATTCTTTGAATCTCAATTGCAATTTTTCATAAAGAAACAATGGATTCAGACGTTTAACTATAGTAAAGTAGAAGGCTTCTATTTAGAAAATGTGCAAACTTTAGATATTGAGGAGCAATTTCCAAATTTAAAAACTACAAGCTGGACAGGTCAAACATCTTATATTTATAACCAAAACTACTCTTTAAAACATTTATCACATCAAAACGAATGGCAACAATACAGTTCTGGAAGTTTTGTCCCAAGTTTAAAGTATGGTTTAAATAGAATTTCGGATACGGTAGATAACGAGAAATACATTCAAAACAATTTTGATATTACTTTAGCTCCTGCGTATTATTATACGTGGTGTTTACAAGAAAACTGGTTTGTATCTCCTAATGTTTCTCCAGCTTTAGGGATTCGTTTCTCTAAAGACAAAACAACTACTACAGAAGTAAGCAATACTTACTTTACCAAAGCTTTAAGTGTTGGTTTACAGTTTGGATATACCTCTAATAAGATTAGTGCCGGTGCAACATTTAATTTCAACTCTAATAGCATTAATGGGTCAACTACTAGGGAATTAACTAACGATAAAAACTATGCTAATTTATATTTTGCATATAGAATAGATCCACCTGCATTTTTAGAACGTGCAGTTACAAAGATTAGCGATAAACTTAGTCTTTAAATTTTCCTTCTAATATTAACAACTATTTTTATTAGGTTACTAATAATTATTAGAGTTGCCGAAAACAATGCAGTATAAGCAACTACACTAAACGCATTTTTATTTGCAACATATATAGCTAATAAAGCCCAAGATCCAACAAAAGCATATGCTTTTAAATTACGTTTCCAGGTCACCATTAAATTTACAAGTGTTGCAATTACAATCATAATAATTGTCCATATTTCTGGTTGAATTCCAAAACCACCCCAATTATACTTTACTAAAACCACAGCTACATTAACAATACTTGCTACACTAATCCAACCACTATAAACAGCAAAAGGCAACCACAAAAACAAAAGCGTTTGTTTAGAAGGCTTTCCAATTCCAATATTATTGTTAATTATAATTTTAAGTAACGCTATTAATATTAAAAAGATATAGAAACACGATAACAAGGTATAACCATAAATCCATGCTAAAATCCAAGAACAATTAGCAATACACGATATAAAAAACCACCAGCCAGTTTTAGCTACAAAAGCGTTATTCTCTGTTTTAGTGAATAAACTTTTTCCTTGATAAATAATAAATCCAGTAAGGAATAAGTAGATTAAACCCCAAATTGAGAATGCATAACCCGCAGGTGTAAAAAGAGTTGTTAAATGATTTGAAACAGTACCGATAGTCGTATTATTTATCAAACCTGTATTAGATAAATAATTCATAATAATAACGCAAACAAAAGCAATTCCGTTAGCAATCTGTAACCTCTTCTTCATAATAATGTAATTTGGTCTCTCACGAATTTATACTATTTCTTGAGCATAAAAAAACCTAAAAAATTAATTTCAGGTTTTATATAATTATCTTTTACGTTTCTTTTTATACTTAAACTTAGAAACACTAGTCTTTTTAGAATCTTCCTTAGGCTCTTCTTTCTTTTTAGAACTAAAAGTAGCTTTCTTTTTACGCTGGTTAAATGGAATAGCATCGTTAAATGTATGCTTCGTTTTACCTGGCTTATTTTTACGCCAAGTATCTGGTTTATCTGGCAACAAACGTTTAAGTAAATCTTCTCGCCCTAACTTATTTAAGGTCTTTTTAATCCACGCTTTATTTTCATCTTTATACCAAAAGAAAAATTTGTGCTGATCGTCTTTTTCTTTTCTAGTTTTTGGCGTGTTTACCTTTTTTAAAGTATACGGATGATAACCACTATAATAAATTACAGTAGCAACCGTCATAGGTGTTGGTGTAAAACCTTGCACTTGTTCTAGCTGAAATCCTAAATCCTTAGTTTCGGCAGCTAGATTAGCCATATCTTCCTGCTCGCAAGCTGGATGATTAGAAATAAAATATGGAATTAGCTGTAAATTCAGTTTGTTCTTAATATTAATTTTATCAAAACGCTCTTTAAACTTATGAAAATAAGAAAAAGAAGGCTTACGCATCAGTTTTAAAACAGGATCACTAGTATGTTCTGGCGCAACTTTTAACCGTCCAGAAATATGTTTAGTCATTACCTCTTCGGTATAAGCGTCTAACTCTTTAGGATCTGCATTTTTATTAAATTCTGGCACTAACATATCATGTCTAATTCCAGAACCAATAAAAGATTTTTTAATTTTCGGGTGCTCATCTACTGCTTGATATAATTCAGTAAGTGGTTTATGAGATGTATCAAGATTACTACAAATAACAGGCGAAATACAACTTGGCGCCACACACTTATCGCATATAGATTGTACTTTACCCTTCATCTGATACATATTAGCACTTGGCCCACCAATATCGCTTAAATAGCCTTTAAAATCACGCATATTAGCTACTTTATCAACTTCTCTTAAAACTGACTCTTTACTACGACTCGCAATAAATTTTCCTTGGTGTGCAGAAATTGTACAAAAACTACAACCACCAAAACAACCACGATGAATATTGATAGATGTTTTAATCATTTCAAACGCAGGAATTGCTCCTCGCTTGTTATATTTAGGATGTGGTAAACGCGTATAAGGCAAATCAAAAGAGGCATCTATTTCCGTTTCCGTCATAGTTGGATACGGCGGATTAATCATAAGCATCTTATCTCCTACTTGCTGAAAAATTCGTCTTGCAGCTAATTTATTACTTTCTTGCTCAATAACTTTAAAATTACTAGCATAGGCTTTCTTGTCGTTTAAACAAACCTTATGTGATGCAATTTCTACATCTTCCCAATTTGCATTTTTAGGAATTCTTGCCTCCTTTTTTAAAAGAACAGCAGTTTGCTTAATTGTGGTAATACTAGAAAAAGGAACACCTTTTTGTAATAAACGCACCACTTCTCGCAAAGGTTGTTCTCCCATTCCATACACCAACATATCTGCTTTAGACGTTTCTAAAATAGATGGCATTAGTTTATCACTCCAATAATCATAATGAGTTACACGTCTTAAGGAGGCTTCTATTCCACCAATTAATACAGGAACATCTGGGAATTTTTCTTTTAAAATTTTAGAATAAACCGACGTAGCGTAATCTGGCCTAAAACCAATCTCGCCATTTGGCGTATATGCATCTTTATCACGCTTTTTTTTATTAGCATTATAATTGCTAATCATAGGATCCATACAACCTCCGGTAATTCCAAAA
Source organism: Aurantibacter sp. (assembly GCF_042094015.1). Taxonomy (NCBI): domain Bacteria; kingdom Pseudomonadati; phylum Bacteroidota; class Flavobacteriia; order Flavobacteriales; family Flavobacteriaceae; genus Aurantibacter; species Aurantibacter sp. The sequence goes on from NZ_JBELDZ010000040.1 coordinate 21,283, forward strand.
AATAATTTTGGTGCTCCTAATTTCTCAAAATCCTGAAGATTATCCTTTACATTTGGTTGTGGTACAATAGCAACTCGTAAACCAATACTTTCTAAAATACGACCAATTACTGCAGGTCCAAAAGACGGATGATCTACATAAGCATCTCCACTAAAAAGTATTACGTCTAGCTCTTCCCAACCGCGAATTTTAACCTCTTTATTTGTGGTAGGCAACCAATCTGAAAGTTGTAGTTCTTGCATATCTCTGCAAATTTAGTCAAAAATTGAGTCTTAACTTAGATATTTAACGTAAACCCTTAAGTATTAACTATTATAGATCTAAATCTTTAATAGTTTCAATTTTGTTACGTTCTAGAAACGCATCAACAGTTTCAAAATGCTCTATAACACGCTGATCTTTAAACTCAAACACTTTATTTGCTAAACCCTGCAAGAAATCTCTATCATGAGATACTAATATTAATGTTCCGTCAAAATCTAAAAGCGCTTCTTTTAAAACATCTTTAGATTTTAAATCTAAGTGATTAGTAGGTTCATCTAAAATCAAAACATTTACTGGTTCTAACAACAACTTCACCATTGCTAAACGTGTTTTTTCTCCACCGGAAAGCACACTTACTTTTTTTTCTATATCATCGCCTTTAAACATAAAACGACCTAAAACATTTTTAACTTGTGTTCTAACATCACCTTTAGCGACATCATCTATGGTCTGAAAAACAGTTAAGGTGTCATCTAATAAAGCAGCTTGGTTTTGTGCAAAATAACCAACTTGTACATTATGCCCTAAAGCACATTCTCCTTCTACTTCTATCTGACCAAGAATAGCTTTAATCATTGTAGACTTTCCTTCTCCATTTCTACCAACAAAACAAACTTTCTCTCCTCTTGCAATAGACATATTTGCGTTATTAAAAACCACGTGATCTCCATAAGATTTAGAAACATCTTTTACAGATACTGGATAATCTCCAGATCTAACTGCAGATGGAAATTTTAATTTAAGTGCAGACGTATCTACTTCATCTATTTCAATAATTTCCAATTTCTCCAACATTCGCTCACGAGAACTTACTTGATTAGTTTTAGAATAAGTCCCTTTAAAACGTTCAATAAACGCCATATTATCGGCTATCATTTTTTGCTGTTCTTGATAAGCTTTTATTTGATGTACTCTACGGTCTTCTCGCAATTGCAAATAATGTGTATAATTTGCTTTGTAATCATAAATACGTCCCATAGTAACCTCTATAGTTCTATTGGTTATATTATCAATAAAAGCTCTATCGTGAGAAATAACTACTACTGCATTTGCCTTATTAACCAAAAAATCTTCTAACCAAATAACAGATTCTATATCTATATGATTAGTTGGTTCATCTAATAATATAAGGTCTGGCTTCTGTAATAAAATCTTAGCCAATTCTATACGCATTCGCCAACCACCAGAAAACTCACTAGTTGGTCTTATGAAATCTTCTTGTTTAAAACCAAGTCCTTTAAGTGCTTTTTCCACTTCAGCATCATAATTAACATCTTCTAGCGCATAGTATTTTTCGCCTAAGTCTGAAACACGTTCAATAAGCTTCATATATTCGTCCGACTCGTAATCTGTTCGTGTTTCTAATTGCTTATTTACGTCATCCATTTCCGCCTTCATAGTAAACACATGAGAAAAAGCTTTAGACGCTTCATCAAAAACGGTTGCATCGTCTTCCGTTAACAAATGCTGTGGCAAATATGCAATAATAGTTTCTTTAGGTATACTTACTCCTCCACGAGATGCTTTTTGTACGCCAGCTATAATTTTCATCATAGTAGATTTTCCTGCACCATTTTTACCCATTAAGGCAATTTTATCATTCTCATTAATAGTAAAGGATACATCTTTAAATAAAGTTTGCCCACTAAATTCTACCGCCAAGGCATCAACTGAAATCATAATTATTGAATTAAAAGTGCGAAATTAACAAATAACACTTGATATTAACTGTTTAGAATGCAAAATTCTACACTTATAAACAACACGCTTAAATATATTAACAGACTTATTAAAAATAAGAGACTGTAGTATTTGGTAATCAAATATATAATCGTAAATTTGCAAACTCTTTTTAAGAGAAGGAATGTTTAATAAAAAAAAATTAGAAACGTGGACACATTAAGCTACAAAACGATTTCAGCAAACAAAGCTACTGTAGATAAGCAGTGGGTTTTAGTTGATGCTGAAGGTCAAACATTAGGTCGTTTAGCTTCTAAAGTTGCAAAACTTTTAAGAGGTAAGCACAAACCTAGCTTTACACCACATGTTGATTGTGGAGATAACGTAATTGTTATCAATTCTGAAAAAATCAACTTAACTGGAAAAAAATGGACTGAAAAGACGTATATCCGTCACACAGGCTATCCAGGTGGACAAAGAAGCCTTACCGCTACAGAATTGTTTGGAAAAGATCCAGCAAGATTAGTGGAAAAATCAGTAAAAGGAATGTTACCTAAAAACAAATTAGGTGCAGCATTATTCCGTAATTTAAACGTTGTTGTTGGTTCAGCTCATACACATGAAGCTCAAAAGCCTAAAACAATTAACTTAAACGAATTCAAGTAATGGAAGTAATTCACAAAATTGGTCGTCGTAAAACGGCTGTTGCTCGTGTTTATGTTGCAGAAGGAAAAGGTAACATTACAGTAAACAAAAAAGACATTAAAGTTTACTTTGATACTGCAACTTTACAGTACAAAGTAAACCAACCTCTAGCATTAACTAATAACGAAGGAAACTTTGATATTAAAGTAAATGTATATGGAGGAGGAATCACTGGTCAAGCAGAAGCTATCCGTTTAGCTATTTCTCGTGCAATGTGCGAGTTAAATGACGAAAA
>NZ_JBELDZ010000041.1:0-24085 GCF_042094015.1 Aurantibacter sp.
ATTTATCTACCGATTGTAGTATTGATGGTTCGGATATAATTTTAAGTAGTCAAGAATTTTCTAGTTTAAGTACTAATACAAATTCCAATACGATTATTGAAAATTTAACAATTCCGAGTACAACCACAGCTGGAAACTATAATATAATCCTTTTAAGCGATGCAACAAATGTTATTCCTGAAGATAATGAAACTAATAATATGTTTTGTATCCCAATTACTATAACAAATCCTATACTAGATTGCACAAGTAGTATTCCTTTAACTTGTGGCGTAACTTATAGTGGAATAAATTCTACTGAAAATTCTTATATAGAAAGTTATGGATGTAATTCTTGGACAGAATCTGGTCCAGAACGCGTTCACACTATTACACCAAGTGGAAATGGAACAATAACAGCAACATTAAGCAATTATACCGGTGATTTAGATATCTATATTTTAGGAAGTTGTGACCCAAATGACTGCATAGGAACAGTATTTTCTGATTCAGCAACCTATACAAATGCAATTGCAGGAACTACGTATTATATTGTTGTAGATGCTGATGATGGTAGCGGAAGTAGTTATGATTTAACGGTTACTTGTCCTGCTATAAATGAGATAAAACTAAACCCAATAATATCTTTACAAGGTGCAGCTTTAAACCCTAACCCAGGACAAGAAACCTTAATGCGAGATGATTTAAGAGCTGGAAGTTATATACCAACAACATCACCATATGCTGATAATTTAATCTGTGCTAGTACTGTGTTTAACAATGGTGGTACTTCTGGAACAGGAGCTATACAAGATAATATTGTAGATTGGGTTTGGCTAGAACTTCGTAATCAAGCTGATAACACGACTGTTTTAGCAAGTACTTCTGCCCTTTTACAACGTGATGGAAATGTAGTTGCTACTGATGGAATTTCAAGTATAACCTTTAATTTACCTAATGACAACTATTATATAGCTATAAAACATCGTAATCATTTAGGTATAATTACAGCTAATACAATTACATTATCAGGAACTCCTGTAAGTGTTGATTTTACAGATGCAAATAATCCAATAACATACGGTACAAATGCGCAAACTTTTATTACTAGTACACCAAATGTTTTAGGAATGTGGGCTGGAGATGCAAATAATGATGGTAAACTAAACTATATAGGAGTTGAATCTGAAATTCCTTTTATTTCTAGTCACGTTTTTAATGACCCAGATAATTCTTTATTTGGCGGTCCACCTACAGCGACTTATAGTTCTTTAGGTTATTATAGTACAGATATTGATATGAATGGTCAAACAATATATATTGGGGCTAGCTCTGATATTCCATTTTTAAGCGGTAATATTTTTAATAATCCATCTAACTCTTTATTTGGTGGTCCACCAACAGCAACTTATACCTTTACACAACAACTACCAGAAGGCGCAAATTAATTTTTAAAAAAATTAATGATATGACCTATAGATTATCCTTATTTTTGAAAAAAACGTTTTAAAACTATGGATACCTTTTTATCTTTACTTTCAAGTATTTCTTGGTGGCTCTGGATTATTATAGCACTTATTATAATTGCGCTTAGAGATGTTTTACAGAAAAACCACACCATAAGTCATAATTACCCAATTGTTGGACATGTACGCTATCTTTTTGAAAGTGTAGGCCCAGAAATTCGTCAGTATTTTGTAGCTAATAACCGTGAAGAATTACCTTTTAATCGTATTGAACGTGGTTGGATTTACGCATCTGCTAAAAAAGAGAATAATTATGAAGGCTTTGGGACCGATCGTGATATTTATGCACATCAACATATATTTATAAATAATGCCATGATGCCTTATCAGGCTACTAAAGATCATCCTAACGCTATAGACAAAACGTTTTTACCTTGCGCTAAAGTTATGGGTGAATTTAATCAACGTAAACGACCATTTAGACCAAAATCGGTTATTAATGTGTCTGCTATGAGTTTTGGGTCACTTTCTGCAAAAGCTGTAGAATCTTTAAATAAAGGTGTCAAAATGGCTGGCGCGTATCACAATACTGGTGAAGGCGGATTATCTCCTTACCATAGTAATGGCGGTGATGTGGTATTTCATTTTGGAACAGGATATTTTGGTGTTCGTGCAGATGATGGTGGTTTTTCAATGGAGAAAATGGTAAAATTAGTTCAGGAAAACCCTTTTATTAGAGCAATTGAAGTGAAACTATCGCAAGGCGCAAAACCAGGAAAAGGAGGCGTTTTACCAGGAGCAAAAATAACACCGGAAATTGCTAAAATTAGAGGTGTAGAAGTTGGCAAAACAGTATTGTCGCCACCAAATCATAAAGCTTTTTCAAATGTAACTGAGTTGATGATTTTTATTGAACAAATTGCTGAAGCTACTGGTTTACCTGTTGGTATTAAGGCTGCTATTGGTAAATTAGATCAATGGGAAGAATTAGCAGATATTATGGTTAAAACAGGTAAAGGTCCAGATTTTATATCTGTTGATGGCGGCGAAGGCGGAACTGGTGCTGCGCCTCCAAGTTTTGCAGATCATGTAAGTTTACCTTGGGTTTATGGATTTGGAGATTTATATAAACTCTTTAAAGACAAAGGATTAAGTGAGCGTATTGTTTTTATTGGAAGTGGAAAATTAGGTTTTCCTGCCAAAGCTGCTATGGCATTTGCTATGGGAGCAGATTGTATTAACGTTGCTAGAGAAGCGATGATGAGTATTGGTTGTATTCAAGCACAAGTTTGCCATACAAATAAGTGTCCAAGTGGTGTTGCCACACAAAGCAAATGGCTACAAAGTGGAATTGACCCAACATTAAAATCAGTACGACTAGCACAATACTTTAAAACGTTTAGAAAAGAATTTATTGAAATTACACATGCTGCTGGTTACGAACATCCATGCCAATTTACTATGAGTGACATTGAAGTAAATGTTGATGATCATAACTTATCTAAAGATCTTAGCAGAACTTATAATTATAATAAAACCAAAGTACCTTTTAATGGTATGGAAGAGTTTGTAAATTGTAAACATTTAGGAGGACAAAATTAAAAATATAGAAAAAAATTACCCTATAAAAAAACTCATAACAATTACGTTATGAGTTTTTCTATATTTATAACTAAAACTATTAATCTCTTAACACATGAACACTACCAACAACATTTCGAGTAACTCCTGACTTATCTGTGTATGTACCAGAGAAATTCATATCTATATATTCTCCTACATTACCAAAAGCATTTAAATTGTAGCTTATATCTATAGTCGAGCTATAATCTATATCCATCGTATTAGCTTCAATAGTATAAACTGAAGAATCATACGTTCCTAAAATAGTATTAGAACCACCTAAATAAAAATAATTATTGGTTCCTCCTGTGTTTGCAGAGATATTTAGATAGGTTGAACCGTATTGTGTAGTAGAAATATTGTTTAAATAATATTCTACAGGGTTATTATCTAATTGTAAAGTTACAAACTCTGTTACTGTATTGCATGCTATAATGTTTCCAACATTAGTATTACTAAAATTAAAAGATATATCCCCTGTAGATTGAAAAGCGTCGTAATTTACACCTTCTAAAGTAAATGTTGAAAGAGAAGAACATTGAATCACATTAAAGCTAAAAGTACCATTATCTACTAGTACTTCAGAAAATTGAGAACCATAATCTAACGTAACATAACCATTAGTAACATTAACATTATTGCAATCTACTAAAGTTCCTGCAATTGTAGTTGCATTAACTGTTGGTAAAACTACTTGTCCCATATCTGTATCTACAGAAAATGGACCAATAGTTTGTATATATACTTCTACGCCACAAAGATCAAACGCTTTTAATGTCAATATTTCATTTGATGGAATTAAACCACATATTTCTCCACTACTATTAGAATAACCTATTCTTGGATATGTTGAGTTTGCTCTCCATAACTCTACTTTAACATTTGCTAAAGGTAAATTTGTATTATCTACAATATCTAAACAAAGTGAAACCGTAGGAAATTGTGCATCACAATTCCACCAAGAAAAATGAGAAACAGAGGCAACATATTTATTTCCTTGCTTTACTGCTACCTCTTCTTCTTCCCAAACACCAGAGGTTTCATTAAAAGACCACAATGGAATGCTGCTTGGCGCATTAGTTTGTGCTGCATCAATTAACAACTCAATTTCTGCTGTACTACCATCTGCAATGTTTAGTTTTTCGCCTGAATCTCCTCGTAATTCAACATTTAACATACCATAAGTTTCTAATACACGTTCTTCGTTGTTAGTGTTTATAGCTTGCATATTTCCTGGCATAATAGCTTCAATGTCTGGATTATTTGCTTCTAAATGGTACATATATACTTTTATATTTCCGGAATAATCATTCCCATTATTATCTTTAAAATTGCCATCAAAAGTTACTTGTGTTCCATTAGTTAGACTAACAGTTTCTATCAATCCTGAATTTATAGTTCCTACTAAATTTTCAGAAACCATCATCACCGAAACAACGTTATTTCCATTAGTTGGAACTAAAGTTTTTACACTTTTTAAATATCCAGATTTTTCTATAGTAATAATTGCTTGTCTTTGATAAACTTGAGCATTATTAAAAATAAATACACCATTAACATCTGTATTTACTAAACCTAAACCTATTGACACTTGAGCATTTACTATTGGTATATTACTTTCATCCACAACTTTACCAATAAAATTTCGATTAATAGTTTCTCCTTGGTTTAATTCTGAATTAGTGTTTTGGAAATTATTTGTATTTATTCCATCATCTTCTGTACAAGAAAAAATGATTAGTAGAAATAATAATAAATAATAAAAATTTAATTTATTTAATTGCTTCGTTTTCATAAAACATTGATTTTTAAAAATGAAAATTATACTATTCCTTGTTACAATAATAATTTCTCTGTTTTTTAAATAGATACAATAAATTAAAAAAGGTTGCGTAGTAAGTTGAAAAAAAATATATCGTATTTTAGCAATATATTTTTCATTCTAAACAAAGAGAATTATAATTTACACCATAATGGATAATACAATAACAAACCTACTCTACTTTACAATACCAACAGTAATTACTGGACTTTTAGCATACTTTTTATTACAACAGTTTTTTAAAAATGAAAAAAGTCGTAGAGAAGACGATAACTTCAGCTTAAAAAATATAGAAACAACAAAAGAAAGTTTACCAATACGCTTACAAGCTTATGAGCGTATGTCTTTATATTTAGAACGTATTTCGCCTAATAACTTATTACTACGTGTTTCGCCTATTACAGATGACTCTAATGGTTACGAAAATTTATTAGTTCAGAATATAGAACAAGAATTTGAACATAATTTAGCACAACAAATTTATGTATCTGATGAGTGCTGGAGTGTAATTAACACATCAAAAAATGGTGTTATTAAGATTATTAGAAAAGCTAATATCAACGAAAAAATAACAACTGCAGATAAACTTAGAGAAGCTATCTTAACAGATATGGTAGAAAAACCATCGCCTACATTAATAGCACTTTCTTATATGAGAAATGAAGTGAGTAAATTGTGGTAGATTTATTGCTCTTCTAAACTTTCGCTTTCATCCATAGTTTGACCTTTTGCGTGTTTAGTTTCTGCATAATCAAAACCTTGCTGCCACCATTGCTCCATTAAATGCTTATTAAAAATAAGTGCGTTTTCTGTTAATTTTGTTGGTGTATAATATAAGTTAAGCTTAACATTTCTGTGCTTTGCAGCTAGTTTACCTATAGCAATGTCCCCTTTTTCTACTTGATCCATTAAATGACCAAAAAGATTTATCATTAACGAAAATGGATTTTTACCTAATACTTTGTTGTAGGCTAAATCTTCGCTTTCTAAAACAATAGCATCTACCTCTGTTGCGCCACGTAAAATTGCTTCACGTATAGGAATTACACATCCTAAACCGCCATCTGCATATTCAAATCCATTTTTTTTAACCAAAGACATAAACGGTATATAGTTACAAGAAATCCAAATCCACTCGCAAAACTCTTCATAACTATAATCCTTTATAGATTTATATTCTGTTCTGTTCTTAGACAAGTTGGTTACTGTAACTACAACATCTTCTTTAGTTTCTAATATTTTGTTGAATTCTGCTTCAGAAAAATTCTTTTTTATATGTTTTCTAAGCGCTTTACTTTCTCCAAAAGTTCTTTTCTTTTTAATAAACTGAATTAACGAATTAAAATAATTAATAGATACATACTCTCTATTTCCTTTGCGTTTAACCACAAAAGGATTTATACTAAAAATAGATTTCTGATTAACATTAGTATAAATATCATAAAGCTTACCTAAATCATTAACTGCAAGATGTGGCACCAATAAGCTACCAGTAGACGTACCAAGAAACATATCGTATTCACGATTCTCTTGCTCCATTAAATACTGTGCTACGCCACCTGCAAATGCGCCTTTACTTCCGCCTCCAGAAATTACTAATGCTCTCAATACGTTTTTATTTAATTCTATTAGTTACTACTCTTCGCTATTTTCAATCTGTTTCAATAGCTTTTTGGAAAAACTATTAAATCGCCAATTATGATGTTTAGTAGCTAGTTTTAAATTTTCAGTCGCTAAGATATTAAAAGCATTTAACTCTTTTAAGTAAGTAAATCCGTTTTGTCTTACATTAAAGCTATAAACAGAATTGGTGTACTCAACCATTTCATTATAAAAACTAGCTTTACTATTATCTAAATAACCTTCTGTATTTAATGCTAATGCTAACCACAGGAAACGCACATTTTTATTGTTATTACCTATAATAGCTTTAGTTTTATTAAGATATTTTGTTCTATCCTCTGGGAAATTCACCCATAGCTTATAAAGTGCAGCTTCTATTGTTAAATATGAATTTTCACCTAAAAGGTTCTCAAAATTTAACTTAAATTTCTGGGGTATTGTTTGCATTGAAAATGCAATAGATTGTCTAACTTTTTGACTATTTGAATTAAAAGCTTCTAAAATAATACTTTCAGAACCTGGATAATCTGCTTTAGAAAGTGCTTCTTCTAAAACGCTAGACTTCACGGATTCTGAGCCTTCCGGTAAGTGATTTATAATACTCGAAGGAATATAGTCGTCATTTGAGTCTTTTCTATAACTTAAATAAGGTGATTCTAAATGTGTTAATAAAAAAGCTGTTTCTTCATTCTTTTCTAGAACTAGCCTCATTTGATCTTCTGGTAGTTCTGGTGACAACAACCATAAATCAACAAAACCGCTTAAATTTACTCCTGAAAATCTTTCAACTTCATCTATGAAATTTTTAGTTTCAACATTTTTAAACTTATATAGTTCTAAATAACTCTTAATCGCTTTTTTAAAAGCCTTATCTCCTACTCTATCTCTTAATATATGTAAAGCCCAAGCGCCTTTTTTATAAAAAGTTGTACTGCTTGATTTAGGGTTTAATAATGCTGTACTTTTATCTGCTTGATCTTGCGCTATTAGTTCTAAATAATACTCGTAAAGTTTTTGATAATAATAATCTTCTCCAAAAACATCTTTTTCAGCTAATAAAGCATAATAAGTTGCAAAACCTTCTTGAAGCCAATGATGAGTTCCTGAAGTTTCGGTTACTAAATCTCCAAACCATTGATGTGCTAACTCGTGCGCATTTACATTAACGTAATTATTATCGTTAAATTCTATAGCATCTACCATAAAAGCATCCGAAAAGATTGTACAACTGGTGTTTTCCATTCCAGAATACAAAAAATCTTTTACAGGAACTTGTTTATAGTTTTGCCAAGGATAAGCTACACCAATTTCCTCTTCCAAAAAATCAAACATTTGTTTTGAATATCTGTATGTTGACTCTACTTTTAGTGAATCTTTTGGATAATAGTAATAATCTAAAGGCTTTCCACTTTTAGAAAGCTCTGCATCTTTATGGTATTTACCGATTGCTAACGCTACTAAATAGCTTGACATTGGATTCTCCATAACATAATGCCATTTTGTTTGTGTTTTACCAATCGTTTTTTGTTTTAATTTTCCGTTAGCTATAACCTCAAAATTATTATTGAACTTTATAAACAAGTCAAAAGCAATTTTATCGTTCATATCATCGATACTTGGCAACCAATTACTGGTGTACTTTCCTTGTCCTTGTGTCCAAATTTGTGGATTGTACTCTGGATGATTTATAGCTTCGTTCCAATCTATAAAATACAATGCTTTTTTAGGCTTTGTTTTATAATTTATATTTAAAGTATAAGTTTTACCAACTTCAAAATTACTTTTATAGATGATTTGTCTTCCATTATATTCAAAATCGACACCTAAATAACGGTTTGAAACATCTAAAACCTCCATATTTTTAGCATCAACAAAAATAGAATCTGTAGGTTTCAAAATAGTATAATCTAAATGTACCTTACCTAAAATGATTGATTTTTTTGTGTCAAATTCAATTTCAGCAGAAACAGAAGTAAAATCAACCATATCTGTTTGTTGCGAAAACCCAACAAAGTTAAAGAGACTTAATAAAAATATTAAAATGAATTTCATAGTAAAAGATAAACCAACTAGTAAGCCAAAATACAGTTTTTAATAATTTTTATACTGAAGTATTAAGGTTATTTCTACATAGTTTTAAACATTTTAAGCTAACAACTAACTTAAAATGTACAACTAAACCTTTTCTAAATCAATGGAAATATTTTAAATTCGTACTATGAGTGTAAACCTTCAAACTCCAATAGATTACTTAAAAGGCGTTGGTCCAAATAGGGCAACGTTGCTTAAAAAGGAGTTAGGAATTAATACTTATCAAGATTTACTCAATCTATTTCCAAATCGATATTTAGACCGTACCAAGTATTTTAAAATTAACCAGTTAGTAAATTCTAATGTAGAAATACAAGTTATTGGCAAGATAACACGTTTACAAGATGCAGGAACTGGTCGAGGAAAACGCTTAGTCGCCACTTTTACAGACGAAACTAGTAGTATGGAATTAGTTTGGTTTAGAGGCGTAAAATGGATTAAGGATAGCCTTAAGTTAAATACAGATTATGTTATTTTTGGCAAGACAAATGTGTTTGGAGGAAAGCACAGTATGCCGCATCCAGATATTGAATTATTAACAGAACATGAAAACGGATTAAGAAGTGCTTTACAAGCTATTTATCCTTCCACAGAAAAACTTTCAAATCGAGGAATTACCAATCGTGTTTTAACCAAAATAATGCAACAATTATTTTTGGAAACTAAAGGGAAATTCACTGAAACTTTACCCGATAATTTACGTTCAGAAGTTAAATTAATTTCAAAATCTGATGCACTTTTTAACATACATTTCCCAACAACATCAGAGCTACTTTCTAAAGCACAATTTAGGCTGAAATTTGAAGAATTATTTTATATTCAATTACAATTAATTCTTAAAAATTTAATTCATAAATCTAAATTAAAAGGCTTTCCTTTTAATGAAATCGGAAGCTATTTCAATACCTTTTTCAAAGAACATTTACCCTTTAATTTAACCAACGCACAGAAGCGTGTAATTAAAGAAATTAGACAAGATCTAGGAAGCAACGCACAGATGAATAGATTACTGCAAGGCGATGTTGGATCTGGAAAAACCATAGTAGCTTTAATGACTATGTTAATGGCTTTAGATAATGGTTTTCAAGCTTGCTTAATGGCGCCTACTGAAATTTTGTCAGTACAGCACTGTAACGGATTAATTGAATTATGCAAACCTCTAAATATCAGAATAGAACTAATTTCTGGATCAAGTAAAGCTTCAAAAAGAAAAGAGATATATTCAGCTCTAGAAAGTGGAGAATTGGACATTTTAATTGGTACACATGCTTTACTTGAAGATAAGGTGAAATTCCAAAATTTAGGACTTGCAATTATAGATGAGCAACATAGATTTGGAGTTGCACAACGAAGTAAATTGTGGAAAAAAAACACAAATCCTCCACACATTTTAGTAATGACTGCAACGCCAATTCCACGTACTTTAGCAATGTCTGTTTACGGCGATTTAGACATCTCTATGATTGATGAATTACCTGCAGGAAGACAACCCATAAAAACAGTTCATAGATTCGATAATAATCGTTTAAAAGTTTTTAATTTTATTAGACAAGAAATTAAAAAAGGCAGACAAGTTTATGTGGTTTATCCGTTGATTCAAGAGAGCGAAAACATGGACTACAAAGACCTTATGGATGGTTACGAAAGTATAGCTCGAGATTTCCCTCTACCAGAGTTTCAAATCTCTATTGTACACGGCAAAATGAAACCTGCAGATAAGGAGTTTGAAATGCAACGTTTTATAAAAGGTGAGACACAAATCATGGTGGCAACAACCGTAATTGAAGTTGGTGTAAATGTTCCAAATGCAAGTGTTATGATTATAGAAAGTGCAGAACGTTTTGGATTGTCTCAACTCCATCAATTACGTGGTCGAGTTGGTCGAGGAAGCGAGCAAAGTTACTGCATTTTAATGACGAGTCATAAACTAAGTGAAGGCAGTAAAACCAGATTAAACACTATGGTAAAAACTAACGATGGTTTTGAAATTGCCGAAGTTGATTTAAAACTTCGCGGTCCTGGAGATATTATGGGAACACAACAAAGCGGTATTTTAAACCTTAGAATTGCAGACGTTGTTAAAGACAGTGAAATTTTACAACACGCACGCTATCACGCTAAAGAAATCTTAAAAAAAGACCCAAACTTATCTTTAGAAGAGAATAAAAATATTATAGAAACCTATAGACAAATGAGTAAGTATAAAAATATTTGGAATTATATTAGCTAATCTCTAACCCATTAAATAGATACCTATTTAGAAAAGACATCTTGTTTTTGTAACATTACTCAAACAGTTACTACTAATAATTTGCAACTTAAAAATTAAGAACTAACAAAAATGCTTCATTTAAAATTAGATACAGATCCACGTTGGGCAAAAATAGCAGAACAAGATTTAGAAGAAATATTAACAGATCATGCTTGGTGCGAGCAAAAGGCAGCAACTAATGCCATAACCATTATTACGCTTAATTCTGAACACGAAGACTTAGTTGAAGAACTTACAGAGCTTGCGCAAGAAGAATTAGAGCATTTTCAGCGTGTTTGTAAACAAATTAAAGCAAGAGGCTACAAATTAGGTAGAGCCAGAAAAGATCATTACGTAAATGAGCTTTATAAGTTTATGAATACTGGCGGAAGCCAACTCCAAAGTATGGTAGACCGCTTATTATTTTCTGCTATGATTGAAGCAAGAAGTTGCGAACGTTTTAAACTACTAAACAACCATATTGAAGACAAAGAATTATCGCAATTCTACTACGAATTAATGGTTAGCGAAGCTGGACATTATACCACATTTATAACATTAGCTAGAAAATACGGCAAAGGGATAGATGTAGAAAAGCGCTGGCAAGACCTAGTTACTTTTGAAGCAGAACTAATAAAAAACTATGGGACACATGGCAGTATTCATGGGTAGATTTAATTTAATAATATACAATTAGCTTAAAAGACTATGACTTGATTTGTCATTCTGAGCTACGACGCAGAACCCAAAATCTACCTATAAAAAGACATAATTTAGAAATTTTAAATCTTAAAAGGAAGATGTTCTATTATAAAAAGCAGATCTATAAGCCGAATTTTGTATTCTAAATTTGTCTCAGGATCTCTCGAAAAACAACTAAAAAACCCTTATCATTTATCTACGTGCACTGTTACCAGTGCACTTTAGCTCTCTACCCTTTAACATTACGCGTGTACGCTCAAACGTTAATTTACATGAGATTGCACCGTATAGAGTTTACCTGGTTTCACTACAGCATTACCTGTACATTCTTTCTGTTGCACTTTTCCTAACCTCGCGGCTGACGGCTGTTAGCCACTATACTACACTATGGTGTTCGGACTTTCCTCATCTTATAAATAAGACGCGATAAGGCGATCTGCTTTAAGTTGCAAATGTACAATTAAGAAAAAACAAATTACAAATAAGAATCTATTAATATTTGTTAATAACTATTGATTATTTCAGTTTCTAAAACCAACATATTGTTATCGCTATTCTTTAAATTTGTTAAAAACATTCAAATATCTATTTAATTGGAACATTTTGTAGTATCGGCTCGTAAATACAGACCACAAACATTTAAAGATGTTGTTGGCCAGCAAGCTATTACAAATACACTACTCAATGCCATTGAGAATAATCATTTAGCACAAGCTTTACTGTTTACAGGTCCTAGAGGTGTTGGTAAAACTAGTTGTGCTCGTATTTTGGCTAAAATGATTAATTCTGAAGGTCATGATATAACCGATGAGGATTTTGCTTTCAATATATTTGAACTAGATGCAGCTTCTAACAACTCTGTAGATGATATTAGAAGCCTTACAGATCAAGTTAGAATTCCGCCACAAGTAGGGAAATATAAAGTTTATATTATAGATGAGGTACATATGCTATCTCAAGCTGCTTTTAATGCTTTTTTAAAGACATTAGAAGAACCACCAAAACATTGTATATTTATTTTAGCAACTACAGAGAAACACAAGATTATTCCAACCATTTTATCGCGTTGTCAAATTTTCGATTTTAAGCGTATTACGGTTTCTGATGCCAAAAATTATCTAAAATATATTGCGGAAGAGCAAGGTATTACTGCAGATGAAGATGCTTTACATATTATTGCTCAAAAAGCAGATGGCGCAATGCGAGATGCTTTATCTATTTTTGATCGTGTAGTTAGTTTTGCTGGTAAAAACCTAACCAGACAAGCTGTAACCGAAAACTTAAATGTTTTAGATTACGAAACTTACTTTACTTCAACAGATTACATTTTAGAAAATAAAATACCAGATTTATTGATTCAGTTTAACGAAATTCTTGCAAAAGGATTTGATGGACATCACTACATTTCTGGATTAGCAAGTCATTTTAGAGACCTATTAGTTTGTCAATCTCCAGAAACACTTTCGTTATTAGAAGTTGGAAATCAAACAAAAGAAAAATACGCTAAACAAGCTATTAAAGCTAATCAGGAGTTTTTAATTCAAGGTATAGATTTAGCAAACGCTACAGATTTAAAATACAAAAGCAGTAAAAATCAACGCTTATTAGTAGAGCTTTGTTTAATGCAGCTAGCATCTATCACGCACGATTCTGCTAAAAAAAAAAGCTTAGTCGCTACATAATATCTCCATCATTTTTTAGAACCAAAGGTATTGCACCAATAAAAGTTAGTGCGCCAGAATTAACCACACCAGTTTCTAAAGCAAAAATAGAATCAAAAACAACAACTCAAGCTGAGGATTCTAAAATTGTAACACCAGAAAAACCAAAAATTGTTTTAAACCAAGTTACAAAAAGAACCTCTGGCCTATCTTTAAGAAGCATAAAAGCAAAAAAAGATCATTTAATAAAACAAATGGATGTTGTTGTAGATGAAGAAAATTTACCTACAGACACTTTTACAGAAGAAGCTTTTATGGAAATTTGGCAAGCTTACATAGATAATCTTGAAGCAAAAAGAGAATTTAATATGGCTTCAATTTTAAGTTTAGGATCTCCAACACTTAATGGTGCTATTATAAACTTAACATTTCCAAATGAAACCAACAAAATTGAATTAGAGCGCGAATCTTACGATGTTTTAAACCATTTAAGAAAGAAACTTAATAATTACGATATATCGTTTAATATTGATGTAAACGAAGTTTTACAGAAGAAGTATGCCTATACGCCTCAAGAAAAATATGATAAATTAAAAGAGGCTTATCCAAATTTAGAACTTCTTAAGAGTTTGTTTGATTTAGATATTACATAACTTTTAAATTCCAATAAAATGAAAAAACTAATTTCTTTTATCAGTTTAGCAATCATCTTCGGATTCTTTTTAAGTTGCGATGGTCGTGATCGTGTTCATAAATCTCCTGAAACGGTTTTAAAAGAAAATAAATTATTAGATTCTTTTAGTGAGAACATTACTTATATTCCAGAGCAATATTCTGAAGTAATTACTGATACAATCTTAAGTAAAGGTTATAGAATAAACATAAAATCTTATACGGATATGAATAGCTATATCGAATTCAACTTAAAGTCTTCACTTCCAAAAACCATTAATTCAAAAACGAGATATTATAATTTTATTTCAGAATTAAATATCTATAATCCTGAAAATGAGATTGAGTTCTCACAAAAAATCGACAAAAACTATCTCGTCAAAAATAATCTTTTGAATTTAGACAAAGTAAACTCTAATATTTTTAAATCATTAAATTTAATAGACTACCCTAAAAAACCAAATACTCTAGAATTTGAATTGATATACACCTTTGGGATTGACTTGGGAGATCAGTATACAAAAATCATATTAATTTACAATAAACGAACAAAGTCTTTAACCGTAAAACCTAAAGAATCTTAACTTATGGAAACACCAATAAAAATGTTAGGACTTAAATTACCTACTGATCCAAGATGGGTAAATATTGTTGAGAAAAATGTAGAAGAGATCCTAACAGACCATGCATTTTGTGAGCAAAAAGCAGCTAGCACAGCTATTTCTTTTATTGTAGGTTTTCCAGAATACAGTGACTTAGTTACAGAAATGACCGCTTTAGTAAAAGAAGAAATTAGTCATTTTAAAATGGTGCACGATAGAATTTTAGCAAATGGCTGGGTTTTAGGTAGAGACAGACGTGATGATTATGTTATAAAACTAATTACTTTTTTCCCAAAAGGCGGAAGTAGAACTACACAACTAGTGAATAGGTTATTATATGCTGCTTTAATTGAAGCTAGAAGTTGCGAACGATTTAGATTACTATCTGAAGAACTAGAAGATAAAGAACTGGCAGAATTCTATTATAAACTAATGGTAAGTGAAGCTAACCACTACACAATGTTTTTAGGTTTTGCTAGACAATATGGAAACCTTGAAGAGGTAAACAAAAAATGGCAAGACCTACTTAGTTTTGAAGCTGAAATAATGAAAGGGCTAAGTAAAGATGGAACTATTCATGGATAAATATATTCAAAAACTTTAAACACAAAAAAAGTCCAACTCATTTGAGTTGGACTTTTTAAATTTTATATAAAATTTAGATTATAGTTTTATTCCAAATCCAAATTGTAAATTCTTATTTATAGCTTCTAAACCTACTGAATCATCAAACACATCTGTTAAACCATAAGAAAAACGTGCATCAACAAAAATCTCGTCTGTAATCATATAAGTTAAACCAGCAATTCCAGAATAAACTACATTTTTAAAACCATCTTCGTAATCATGTGCTTTTAAACTAAATTGTGGCCCAACACCTAAAGCTATTTTACGAGTAATTTTATAGTTTAATAAAATAGGCATTTGTAAATAGTCTAAACGAAATTCTTTATCTTTTGCTCCTTCTGCTGAGAATTGAATTTCTGGAGCAATAGAAAATTTCTCAGAAATACCATACTCTGCAAGAAATCCAATTGCAAATCCATTTCTATGTGCATTTTCTACTCCTGAAGGAGGAAGATCTGGTCTAAAATCTAAATTTGTAACATTAAAACCTGCCCTAACTCCATACACATTATCTTGTGCAAATGTTATAGAAACACCAAACAATAATGCGATTATTAGTAAAGATTTTTTCATTGATTTAAGTTTATTTTATTTAATTCCAATGCTAATATAATATTTTAAAATAATATGGTTTCAAAAAGTTGATAAAATACTTAATCTATCTTTAATTGACTTGATACTTTATTATGATATATACTTTTTATAATACCATCTGAGAGACCAATTTTAGGTACATAAATACTTTTAGCACCAGACCATTTCATTGCAGATAAATATATTCTACATGCAGGAATAATTACATCTGCTCTATCTTGGTTTAAATCTAGCTTATATATACGTTCTTCATAAGAATAACTTTGTAGCATTTTATAATAAGACGTTAAATAAAAATAAGTTAATGGCTTTGATTGTGCTTTACCAGATAATTTAAATATTTTATTAATATTTCCACCAGAACCAATAACTTCTAGATTAGAGTAGTTTTTTGTCTTTAAATTAATCCATTCTTCTAATTCTTTCCATGCTTCATTTTTAACAATATCTTTCAACAAACGAACTGTTCCTATTTTAAAAGATTTAGAGTCTACTTTTTCTCCTTGATGAATCACTGAAAATTCTGTACTTCCACCACCAACATCTACATATAGGTAAGTTTTATCTAATTTTATAAAATCTTTTAAATCTGTAGCAGCAATTATAGTTGCTTCTTCTTGTCCATCTATAATATCTATATTAACACCTGTTTCTTTGTAAATTAAATCTACTAATTCCTTTCCGTTTTCAGCTTCTCGCATTGCTGAAGTTGCACATGCTTTATATTTTAAAACTTTATGAGATTTCATTAAAAGCTTAAAAGCAGACATAGTATCTAACATACGTGCTTTATTTTCTTTTGAAATTATTCCATTTACAAATACATCTTCACCTAAACGAATTGGCACACGTACTAGAGAGCTCTTTTTAAACTGAACAGGTTCCCCATTCATTTCTATAATGTTAGAGATTAATAACCTTACAGCATTTGAACCAATATCTATTGCCGCATATTTTTTTATATTAAGCATAAATAGTTAGTTTAATTGATCTTTTAAAAAATCGTAAGTTGCAAATTGCGAACGAATTTTAAGTTTTGTAGTTTTTTTATACGAATTATTACCAGATTCGTTTAAAACACGAGATTTTACATTATCATCCCAACAAATATTAAACAACTCTATTAATTGTTGCTTTATAGTTTCATCATAAATAGGACAAGTAACTTCTACTCTATTTTCAATATTTCTTGTCATCCAATCCGCAGATGAAATAAAAACTTTAGGTTGATTATTGTTACAGAAAATAGACATTCTAGTATGTTCTAAAAACTTATCAATTACACTAGTAATTTCAATATTCTCACTCATTCCTTTCACTCCAGGAACTAAACAACAAATTCCTCGAACAATCATCTGAATCTTAACTCCAGCTTGACTTGCCTCATATAATTTATTAATCATTTTATAACTAGAAATACTATTCATTTTTAAACGAATATATGCAGGCTTACCTTCTGACTTATTTTTTATTTCTTGGTCAATTAATTTATAAAATGCATTCCTCGTATAATGCGGTGAAGTTATAATATGCTTAAAACGATAAATTTTATAATTCACCTGAAAGAAGTTAAACACCTTATTTACATCTTTTAAAATCTTCTGATTAGCTGTAAAAAGTGTAAAATCCGTATAAATTTTAGCTGTAGATTCGTTAAAATTACCAGTACTTACAAAACCATAACGCTTAATTTTAGAATCTTCCTCTCTTTCTATGACACACATTTTACTATGTACTTTTAAACCTTTGACTCCAAAAATTAAATTAACACCTTCACGTTGCATTTGTTCTGCATATTCAATATTAGCTTGCTCATCAAAACGTGCTTGAATCTCCATAGAAACCGTTACTTTTTTACCGTTTTTAGCTGCATTTATTAAAGAACTCGCTACTTGAGAAATTTCTGCTAATCTATATATTGTAATCTTTATAGACCTTACTTTTGGATCTAATGCTGCTTCTCTTAAGAATTTCACAACATAAGAAAACGTTTGATAAGGCGTATACAACAAGTAATCTTTTTTCAAAATAGATTTAAAAATACTTCCTTCTAAACTTAAATCTTTTACTGGTAAGGCTTCAATTTTATCATATAACAAATCTGTTCTTCCTAAACTTGGGAAACTAATATAGTCTCTACGATTATGATATCTTCCACCAGGAATTCTACTATCTG
Source organism: Aurantibacter sp. (assembly GCF_042094015.1). Lineage (NCBI taxonomy): Bacteria > Pseudomonadati > Bacteroidota > Flavobacteriia > Flavobacteriales > Flavobacteriaceae > Aurantibacter > Aurantibacter sp. The sequence goes on from NZ_JBELDZ010000041.1 coordinate 17,890, forward strand.
TAGTATCTATTCCCATTTTATTAGTGAAAAAATTAAGCGTATTAACATCTATAGTTTTATCATAAACAAACCTAACCGGTTCTCCTTCTTGACGTTCTTTTACAGAGTCACTAATTTTCTCCATAAAACTCTTACTCAAATCACTCTCAAGATCCAATTCTGCATCACGAGTAATTTTAATCATATGCGCTGTTATTTTTTTATAATCGAAAATATTAAAAATATCATCTAAACATAAGCGCAATACATCATCTACCATAATAATGTAGTCTTTACCTTCTTTTTTTGGTAACACAATAAAACGACTCATATTTTTAGAAATCTCAATTAACGCATATTGATTATTTCCTTCTGTTAAATGCATATTTATAGCTAAATATGCAGCACTATCTTTTAGGTTTGGTAATTCTATCTCTTCATTTAAAATAATTGTAACTAAAGCTGGACTAATTTTTTTTATAAAATAATCTCTTAAAAATTTTTCTTGAGAATCATCTAATTCTTTTTCATTAATGATAAAAATATCCTCTTTCTCTAATTCTAATTCAATTGCATTAAGAATTTTTAAACTTTCTGTTTGCTGTTTAATTACTATCTCTGTAATTTGAGTTAATAATTCTGACGCTTTTATTCCTCCAAGTTCTGTTTTCCCTGCTTTTCCTGCGTCATCAATCCGTTTTACTGTTGCATATCTAACCTTGAAAAATTCGTCTAAATTATTAGAGAAAATACCAAGAAAACGCATACGTTCTATTAACGGCACTGTTTTATCTGCCGCTTCCTGAAGTACACGACCATTAAATTGTAACCAACTTAATTCTCGGTTTGTATATATATAATTAGTTTTTGTCATTTTTTAGTAATCTTAGGACAAATATAATTTATTACTTGCTTATTTTAAATCTCTGGGAAACACTATTTTAATAGTCTCTCCATTTTCAATAGATTCCCTTTTTTCTGTATTAAAAGAAATAACTATAACACCAGAAGTTGGAATATTATCTATAAAATCTGAACCTAATTGACTGGCTAATAAAGTAAATGTTGGATTGTGCCCAAATAAAACTAAAGTATTAATGTGATTTGGACAAGAAGTAATTAAGTTAAATGCAGATTCTCCAGAAAAATCGTATAAATCAGAATTTAATTGAGTTTTAATCTTGTCCCATTTAAGGTTTCTTATAAAAATTTCGGCTGTTTCTTTAGTACGTTCTGCGTTACTGACTAAAATAAGATCTGGATGTAAGCTCGAATCTTTAGATAACTCTTTTGAGACTAACTCAGCATCTTTTATTCCTCTTTTATTAATTGGTCTTTTTAAATCTATTAAATTACTATCCCAACAGGATTTAGCATGACGAATTAATATTAAATGTTTCATTTAAGGTTGCAGTCTAGATTTTATCCAATTATAGTCTTCATCTAATTTATAAACAATCCTATCATGTAAACGATTTGGTCTTCCTTGCCAAAACTCAATAGATATAGGCTCTATAATAAATCCACCCCAAAAACTGGGACGTTCAATTTCTTTATTTTCGTAAGTTTTTTCTAAATTTCTTAGCTTAGACTCCAATAATTCTCTACTCTCAATAGGCTGACTTTGATTAGATGCTATAGCTCCTAATTGACTACCTTTTGGTCTAGATTCAAAATATCCATCGCTTAAATTAGTAGCTATCTTTTTAGCTTTTCCTTTTATAATAATTTGACGCTCTGCTCCAGCCCAAAAAAAGCTTAAACATACGTTTGGATTTTTTGTAATAGCTTTTCCTTTTTCACTTTCGTAATTGGTGTAAAAAATAAACCCCTCAAAAGTGTATTTTTTTAATAGCACAACTCTACTTTTTGGAAAACCATCTGTTCCAATAGTGGAAATAGTCATTGCATTGGTTTCGTCTTGTGGAAAAAAATGATCAACTTCATGAAACCACTTCTGAAATAATTCCATAGGATTTTCTGGCGTGTCATTCAACAATAACTCGCCTTGCTCATAAGACTTTCTATAATTACTTAAATCTTTTTCCATAATGTAAATTTAAGGAATTTTAAAATCACATATTGATTTAAAACTCAAACACTTTTCCGTCGTCTCCCAAAAGCACGTTGTAAAATTCAGTTTGTGCTTCGGTTTTAAAAACGTTTAAATCATTATAACGTGTAGAATAATGTCCTAAAATCAAGGTTCCAACATTTGCCTGTTTTGCAATACTTGCGGCTTGTTTTGCTGTACTATGTTTTGTTGGCGCTGCTAATTTTATGTGTTGCTCCAAAAATGTAGATTCATGATATAAAACTGTAGCCTCTTTTATTATTGGAATAATAGCTTCATTATATGCCGTATCGCTACAAAAAGCATAACTTTTTGGTGGATTAGCAGATTTAGTCATTGTTTCATTTTTAACTAATTCTCCAGCTAAATTTGGAACATCTGCGCCTTGCTTTAGTTTTCTGTAATAAGCCACATCTATACCTTCATTTAAAACCGCATTCATATCTAGTTTCCTATCGCCTTCTTTTTCTTTAAATAAAAAACCATTGGTATAAACTCTATGATCTAAAGGAATTGTCGTTACGGTGACTTTTTCATCTTCAAAAACAACTTCACTTTCTTTATTGGTCAACTCGTGAAAAATAAGTTTATAATTAGTCCAAGAATTCCCTAATTTAAGCTGAAGTAAAATAGATTCTTTTAATCCTTTTGGTGCGTGAATATGCAAATCTGCTTCGCGACCTAACAATCTAAATGTAGAAATTAATCCCGCTAAACCAAAACAATGATCGCCATGTAGATGTGAAATAAAAATATGCTTAATTCTATTGAACTTTATTTTATGTTTACGCAATTGTACCTGTGTTCCTTCTCCGCAATCTATTAAAAACACATGATTATTAATCTCTAAGACTTGTGCTGTTGGATTGGTAAATGTTCGTGGTGTTGCGCTATAACAACCTAAAATATTTAATTTCATTAGAAAAAATTAAATTCCTAAATCACGCTCCATATCTTCCATTTCAATCACATCTTTTGCTTCTTGACGTGTTGGAACTACAATTATTTCGTCTGGAGACAAACTTATATCAAATGTATTAGACACTATTACAAACGACTTATTTGCTCCTTTATGTAACTTAGACAATCTCAAAAACTCAATAACATCTTCTAGAACAATAGTTTTTAAACTTGTTAACTGAACAATAATATGTTGATTTTCAAATTTCGGATATAAAGCTTCAATCTTTTTTACTAATTCAATTACAGTTACTTTTTCTTGTGTTATAATTGAAATATTTTCGTTTGTATCTATAATCATATTAATTCTTAATTTTTGAAGCCAAAAGATAAATCACTGCCATTCTAACAGCAACTCCATTTTGAACTTGATCTAAAATAATGGCTTGATCTGAATCTGCCACATCACTTGTTATTTCTACTCCTCGATTTATAGGTCCAGGATGCATTATCACTATTTCTTTGTCTAAAGAATTTAACAACTCTTTACTCACTCCAAACTGCTGCGTATATTCTCTAGTTGATGGAAAATAACTAATATCCATACGCTCATTTTGTACACGTAACATATTAGCAACATCACACCAATTTAAGGCATTACGCAAATCTGTTTCTACCTTTACACCTAGCTTTTCAATATGCTTAGGTATCAATGTATTTGGTCCACAAACCATAACATTTGCGCCTTGTAATTTTAAGGCATAAATATTAGATAATGCTACGCGACTATGTAAAATATCTCCAACAATAACTACATTTTTACCAGCAACTCCTCCTAATCGTTCTCTAATAGAATACGTGTCTAATAATGCTTGTGTTGGATGTTCATGCGCGCCATCTCCCGCATTTATAATTGAAGCTTTTATGTGTTTAGATAAGAATATACCAGCTCCAGGATTTGGATGTCGCATTACTACCATATCTACTTTCATAGATAAGATGTTATTAACCGTATCTATTAAAGTTTCTCCTTTTTTAACTGATGATTGTGCAGCTGAAAAATTAATAACATCTGCAGAAAGACGTTTTTCCGCTAACTCAAAAGAAAGTTTTGTTCTTGTAGAGTTTTCAAAAAACAAGTTAGCAATAGTAATATCTCTTAACGATGGCACTTTTTTAATAGGCCTATTAATTACCTCTTTAAAATGATCAGCAGTTTCAAATATTAAATCAATATCCTTATTTGTAATGTACTTTATACCTAACAAGTGGTTGACACTTAACTCGCTCATTTTCTTTCAGTCTTCAGTTGGTAATAATTAGTTACCTGTTTTTATTATTATAATTTATCTTTAATTTTGAACTAAATAAATAGCATCTTCACCTTCATTTTCAATCCAATTCACTTTTACTTTTTCGTTATTTATAGCGTCTACTTGTCTTCCTTTGTAATTTGGTTGTATTGGTAAATGTCTACTAAAACGCCTATCTATAAGAGTTAACAACTCTACTTCTAAAGGTCTACCAAAAGATTGAATTGCTGTTAATGCAGCGTTTATACTTCGCCCAGTATATAAAACATCATCTATAAAAACTACTTTTTTATCTTCTACTAAGAAATCTATTTTAGTTTGATTAGCCTCTATTGTTTTTTCTGACCTTCTAAAATCGTCTCTAAAAAAAGTGATATCCAAATGACCTAATTCTAGACCTAAAATATTATAATCCTTTTTCAAAATTGAAGCTAGCCTATTAGCCAAATATTTACCTCTTGGCTGAATACCTATTAATACTGTATTAGAAAAATCGTTATGGTTTTCGATTAGCTGACAAGCCAATCTGTGAAGTATAATGTTTATTTCTGTTGCGCTAAGTAGCATTTTTTGACTCATAGTAATGCAAACATATTTAAAACAAAGGTAAGAGAAAATTTTTGTTTTGGTTTAATGTAAGTTATAGTATTTCTTTTGTCATTAATATTATATTAAAATAACACACAAATCTTACATAAACATATCAGCCACAAACTATTGCCTTTAATACTTTTGTTTACAAAAAAAGTCTCTCGAATTAACGAGAGACTTTTAAAATATAATTAATGGTTAAAGCTTATGCTTTTCCATCCATTTTATCTTTTAATGCTTGTAACGCATCATTAGCATCACCTAAAGTAGGTTTTGATTCTGCTGCTTGAGCTTCAGCTTTCTTAGCTTGAGCTTTTACATTCTGCATTTCTTCTGCTTTAAAGATAGCTGTATGAGAAGCTACTACACGCTTAAATTCTTTATTAAATTCAATAACAACAAATTCTGCAGTTTCACCTTTCTTAACTTGTTTACCATCTTCTTTCTCTAAATGACGAGAAGGAATAAAAGCAACAATATCTTCGTTAAAATCAATTGTAGCACCTTTGTCTACAATTTCAGTTAACTCAGCTGTATGTTTAGTACCAACTGCAAATTCAGTTTCGTACTTATCCCATGGGTTATCAGTAGTTTGTTTATGACCTAAAGATAATTTACGTCCTTCAACATCTAATTCTAATACTACAACATCTAATTTATCTCCAACGTTACAGAATTCACTTGGATGCTTGATTTTCTTAGTCCAAGATAAGTCTGAGATGTAAATTAACCCATCAATACCTTCTTCTAATTCAACAAAAACACCAAAGTTTGTAAAGTTACGTACAGTTCCTGTATGCTTAGAAGCTACTGGATACTTACTTGTAATATCCGTCCATGGATCTGGATTTAATTGCTTAATACCAAGAGACATTTTACGATCTTCACGATCTAAAGTTAATATTTGAGCTTCAACCTCATCTCCAACTTTTACGAAATCGTTAGCAGAACGTAAGTGTGTAGACCAAGACATTTCAGAAACGTGAACTAAACCTTCAACTCCTTCAGCAACTTCAATAAATGCACCGTAATCAGCGATTACAACAACTTTACCTTTTACTTTGTCTCCTACAGCAACAGTTTCACCTAATGCATCCCAAGGATGTTTAGATAATTGCTTAAGACCTAATTGGATTCTTGATTTGTTCTCATCGAAATCTAAAATTACAACATTTAATTTCTGATCTAATTCTACAATCTCGTTTGGATGATTGATACGAGACCAAGATAAATCAGTAATATGAACTAATCCATCTACTCCACCAAGGTCTATAAAGACTCCATAAGAAGTAATGTTTTTAACAACACCTTCTAATACTTGTCCTTTTTCTAATTGACC